>JALWZJ010000154.1 GCA_027002625.1 Campylobacterales bacterium | reverse complement strand
TCGACAACCGAATGGGAAAAGATGCCAAAGTCTATCTTGGCAGTGCGGAGCTGGCAGCCGTGACGGCGATGCTGGGTCGAATTCCGACAAAAGAGGAGTATCTCGATATCATCAACAAAAAGCTTGCCGGTAAAGAGGAGAATGTCTACAGATACCTCAATTTCGATCAGATTGATCCGGAGATGCTACAAGAGATGATCCACAAATATCTCTAAGGAGGTGGCCGCAGGGGCGGCCCCCTTTTTACTGCTCGTACACCACATCCCACGAGGGATCGAGACGAAACTCGAAAACGGCTCTATCTATCTCTACATTTTGTTTTGGATGCAAAAACTCTATCTTCACACGATTACCGAGATCGTCTTGATACTGTATGCAGCATAGCTTGCCATTTTTCAAAAAGATATCGAAAATTTTTTCACCATATTTGGCTCGGTAGTGATCATCTGTCACCTTTTTGGCCAATTCGAGCAGCCTTTTGAAATCGAAGTCTGGATCGACTCTTTTGATCAGTACCTGCTCCAAAGTTTTGTCGATTATGGTGACCTCATGGTCTTTGATATAGATAGCTTTTGGCAAAGGGGTTGTGTAGCTCCATTTGACGAGACCTGGTGCTTTGAAAAAGATCTCCCCTTTGTAGTGTAACGTTTTGTTCTGCTCGTTGGTGACACTCTGGATAAAGTCGGATTGAAAAGAGGTGATTTGAAGTTTCGCATATGTTATGGTAAAAGATAAAAGAAGGATGAAAAACGTTTTTTTCATAAATTAAGCTCCTTGAGTGAGGAGTTATTATATACAAATTTGTGATAAAATGACAAAACAAAACAAAAGGACAGTGAAACGATGATCAAGGGTGTAGTAAAAAAGGTTTTTGGCACAAAAAACGATAGAGAGATCAAACGCTATCAAAAACGGGTCAAAAAGATCAATGCACTGGAACCAAAATATGAAAAGCTTGCGGATGAAGAGCTCAAAAAGGCTTTTGATGAGCTTCGCCAAAAGGTAAAAAGCGGCGAAGCGACGATGGACGAGGTGCTCGAAGACTCCTTCGCCATCACAAGAGAAGCGAGCAAACGGGTCTTGGGTATGCGCCACTACGACGTACAGCTTATTGGAGGAATGGTACTGCACGAAGGCAAGATAGCCGAGATGAAAACGGGTGAGGGGAAAACTCTCGTGGCTACTCTTGCTGTGGCTCTCAATGCCATGACGGGCGAGGGGGTGCATGTAGTCACCGTCAACGACTATTTGGCCAAACGAGATGCCACCGAGATGGGGAAACTCTATGAATTTTTGGGCTACTCCACAGGATGCATCACCTCCGATATCCAAGACGATCAGGAGCGAAAAAAGCAGTACCAGTGCGATATCACCTACGGCACCAACAACGAGTTTGGATTTGACTATCTTAGAGACAATATGAAGTACTCTTTGGACGAACTGGTGCAGCGAGGACACAACTACGCTATCGTCGACGAAGTGGACTCCATCCTCATCGACGAGGCGAGGACTCCTCTGATCATCTCCGGTCCTACCAACAGAACCTTGGACAACTATGTCAAAGCCGATCAGATAGCCAAGCAGCTCGAAAAGGACAAGCATTTCACTGTCGATGAAAAGGATCGTGTGATCTTACTCACTGCCGAAGGGATCGCCAAAGCGGAAGAACTTTTTGGCGTCGACAACCTCTACAGCCTCGAAAACGCGATCCTCGCCCACCATCTCGACCAAGCTCTCAAGGCCAACTATCTCTTTCAAAAAGATGTGGATTATGTGGTCAAAGATGGTGAGGTGGTGATCGTCGACGAGTTTACGGGAAGGCTGAGTGAGGGGCGCCGCTTTAGCGAAGGTCTCCATCAGGCGTTGGAAGCCAAAGAGGGGGTAGAGATCCAAGAGGAGAGCCAGACCCTGGCCGATATCACATTCCAAAACTACTTCAGGCTCTACAAAAAGCTCGCCGGTATGACAGGTACTGCTCAGACCGAAGCCACGGAGTTTGCCGAGATCTATGGATTGGAAGTGATCTCCATCCCTACCAACCGCCCAGTGATCAGAAAAGATATGGAAGATCTGATCTTCAAAAGCGAAAAAGAGAAGTTTGAAGCGGTGGTCAAAAAGATCAAAGAGCTGCACAAAAAAGGCCAACCGGTCCTTGTAGGCACCACCTCTATCGAAAAGAACGAGCTTTTGCACCAGATGCTCAAAAAAGAAAAAATCCCCCACACCATCCTCAATGCCAAACATCACGAAAAAGAGGCCCAGATCATCGCTCAAGCCGGTCGAAAAGGGGCTGTGACGGTGGCTACCAATATGGCTGGACGAGGTGTGGATATCAAGATAGATGATGAAGTGAGAGCTCTTGGGGGGCTTTTCATCCTGGGTACCGAACGCCATGAGAGCAGACGGATCGACAACCAGCTGCGAGGTCGTGCGGGACGCCAGGGGGATCCGGGTGCGAGCCAGTTTTTTTTGAGTCTCGATGACAATCTCTTGCGAATATTCGGTGGTGATCGAATCAAAAACATCATGAACCGCCTGGGGATCGAAGAGGGTGAACATATCGAATCCAAGATGGTCACCCGTGCCGTGGAAAAGGCACAAAAAAAGGTGGAAAATCTCCACTTCGAATCTCGAAAGCATATCCTGGAATATGACGATGTGGCCAACGAGCAGCGAAAGACCATCTACAAATTCCGTCAAGAGCTTTTGAATCCAGAGTATGATATAGCATCCAAAATCAAAGAGAATCGTGCCGAGATAGTGGAGCGTCTCTTGGCCCAGAGCGAGATATTCCCGGAAGCTCCCAAAGAGGATTACGATACCCAGCGTTTGGCCAAACTGCTGCAAGAGGAGCTTGGATCTGCGTTCACTCCCGAGGAACTGGCCGATAAAGAGTATGAAGATCTCAAATCCTATATCATCGAAAAACTCGAAAAAGAGTACGAAGCCAAGATGAGCAAGTTGGACGAGCAGCAGCGCCGAGAGATCGAGCGTATTTTGTACCTGCAAGTGCTGGACAACGCATGGCGAGAGCATCTGTATCAGATGGATATCCTCAAAACCGGTATAGGCCTAAGAGGCTACAACCAAAAAGATCCACTGGTCGAATACAAAAAAGAGTCCTACAACCTCTTTGTAGAGCTGGTGGAAAAGATCAAGCATGAAGCGATCAAGACCCTTCATCTGGTGCAACTACGAAACGAAGAGGAAGAGGAGCAGCTGCGACGCCTCGAAGCGGAGTTGGCCAAGATGGATGAGGAGATCAAATCCAGCTCCAAACTCCTCCATGGCCAAGAGGAGGAGAAGCCAGCTCCCATCAAATCGGAGCGCAAGCCTGCCAGAAACGAGCCATGTCCTTGTGGAAGCGGCAAAAAGTATAAACACTGCTGTGGCAAGAGCGGTCCCAAAAAAGGTGTCCTGGCCAAAATGAATGGATAAAAAGCTCGTCTCCTTTATCGTGCGCAGATATCTGCGCTTCGATAAGGATCAGCCCTTTATCTTCCTCTCCGCACTCCTGGCCTTTTTGGGCATTACGGTTGGAGTGATGGTCCTCATCGTAGCCATGGCCATCATGAACGGGATGGATAAAGAGTTTGAAGAGAAGCTCTTTACCATGAACTATCCTCTCACTATTTTTCCCAAATATTCCGGAGCCGTGGACGAAAGGCTGCTCGAGGATCTACAAAAGCGCTTTCCCTATCTTCTATTCAGCCCCTATATCTCCTCCCAAGTGATTTTTAAAAAAGGTGACAAGCTGGAGGGAGGAATGCTCTTTGGTGTCGATTTTTCAAAGGAGCTGGCCATCAACAAAGTGTTGCGTCAATATGTGAAGATGCCTCCAAAAAAGTATGAGATAGTGGTAGGAAAAGGACTCTATGACGACTTTTTTCTCATCGATGGGGAGAAGATTTTCGTCATCTTTCCCAAAAGCGAACCGGCCGGCTTTTCCATCACGCCACTTTTCAAAAGATTTCGAGTGGTAGGCTATTTTCGCTCCGGTCTCATCGCCTATGACAAGGCCTATGCCTACACTACACTCGACTCCTTGCAAAAGATCGCCGGTTTGGCCAAAGGGGAGTATAGTGGTATTCATATCTACTCTAAAGATCCCAAAAAAGATTATGAAAAACTGCAAAAAGCTCTGCCAGAAGGGGTTGGGGTGGTCGGCTGGTGGCAGCAAAACGGCAACTTCTTTGCGGCACTCACTATGGAGAAACGTGCTCTTTTTATCGTCTTGATGCTGATCATCTTGGTAGCATCGCTCAATATCGTAAGCTCTCTTTTGATGACGTTAATGAACAGACGCAAAGAGATCGCTTTGCTGTTGGCACTGGGAGCGAGCAAAAAAGAGATTTGGTCCATCTTTTTTCGTCTTGGCTCCATCATCGGGGGCGTAGGGATCGTGGCTGGTGTGGCTCTGGGTCTGTTTGGAGTCTATCTGTTGGCTCATTTCGATATCGTCACACTGCCTGCCGATGTCTATGGGACCTCTCGTCTGCCCGTGGATTTGAGTCCTCTCGATCTTGGTGCGATAGTGGTGGGTGCCAGTATAATTATCTTGGCTTCTGCGTTGTATCCAGCCAAGAAGTCGTGTGAGATCAACGTAATAGAGGTCCTTCGCAACGAGTGATCACTCAAAAAGTTTAAAAGGCAGAGTCAAGGTACGCTTGATGATATTGAAGGGCGCTTTGATGGTCTCTTTGGCGGCATGGGTGGTGATTTGGGGATCTTTTAGGCTGCCTGTTATTTCCAAGGAGATGGCGATAGAGCCATCTTTTCCCAGTAGGATATATCCAGCGATCGGGATTTTGCTTACGATATCGGTGATAGATTTGAGGGTTTTGAGCCACAGGTTCATCTGGATGGTGTCGTGAGCTGGATCGATAGTGCCAAATCCCTCGAACTCCAAAGAGTACGAGACGAGATGGAGGCGTTGGATAAGGAGGCGCCCATGGCGATAGCGAAACTCTATCACACCTTTTTTGACGAAGAGTCCTTCGGAGCTAAAGCCTGGATTGTGCAAGGTCACGAGGGCTGGGATGGTGTTGATAGCGGCGAAGAGATTGTTGAGAAGTTTGAGTTTTTCTATGGTCGTCCTTTTTAGATAGATTTTGCCTGTGAGGTCATCTTTTTTCCCTTTCACTTCCAGATCGAAGGAGCCTCCCTTGAGCACCTTTTTGCCCAAGAGTTTGTTGACAAAATCACTTCCCAGGTTTTTTCCTTCGAGGGTGACATTTCTCTCTTGCATCCATCCATGGATCGATCCATTTTTATACCTTCCTTCCAAAGCGATATGGCCCTTTTTGAGGCTGATTGTAGCTTCGTCGAAAGGGATGAGGTGGTTTTTACGAAAGAGTGTGACGTTTTTGAGACGAAGGAGCAGTGCTCTATTTGGCTCGATCGAGCTATTGGAGTTTAGATTTGGGAGCTTGATCCAGACGTTTTGGATGGTTGCCGAGATGGTCCGATCTATAAAGAGGGTACCGCACTCCTTTATATGGATCTTTGGATGTGGTCGGATATGGCCAGTGAGATGAAAGGTGGTGATAGGGTGGTGGGCTTTGTAGCATATGTCGTTCGGTTTTTCTATTTTGGCCAAAAAGTCGATGGAGTGTGTGAGCTTTACTTCCAATGAACCTCGCAAAGGCGCCAATTTTTGCAAAAGGGGAGAAAATGGGATCAGCTTTTGGAGACGATGGATATGGATCTGCTTGATCCGATCGAAGAAGATATCGGTATCGAAGTAGACCAGATGGGCTTTGGAGCGGGTAAGATCGAGCAAAAGTCGCTCTTGGATATCTTTGGCCAAAAGCAGTGGGGCGCCTTGATCGATGTGAAGGCGCAAGATATGAAGGTGGAAATCGCCTTTGGCTTTGGATATATCGATGGTACCGTAGAGACGACTCGTGACAAATGGATCTATTGCCACCACCGAGGGGCGGATCACCACATAGTCGTTGTGGATTTTGAAATAGGCCTTTTTGAGATAAAGATCGAGACCTTTGATGGTCACGAGAGAGTCTTGTGTACGAAATCGTCCCTGTACATCGGTGGAGAAATCTTTGAAAACTATCTTTATATCGAGATCTGCTTGCAGCACTCCCTTTTTTTGTATGATAGGTATCTTTATGCGGTATGCGGCCAGAAGCTTTTTGATATCTTTGTCGAAAGGACTGGTAGTACGAAGATGCAAAAGCAGGTAGCTTCCTCTTTGGCCTACACGATAGATCGTCACTTTGGAGCCTCGAAGATCTTTGTTTAGATATCTGGGACCAAAAAGTTTGAAATAGAGGTTGCCATCCGATAGATGCAGAGCCACTTTTTTGACGAGGGCGGGGGGTAAAGAGTCGTTGAAGCGAACTTTTAGCTCTTTGGCTGTAGCCAAAGCTTCGATACTGCGCAGATCGAAGGGAGTACCTATGCGCCACTGGCCTTTGAGATAGTGGAGTTTGTAGTCTCGCCCAATGATGCGTCGGTAGCTCCACTCTTTTATGAGAGGATCGACCGGAATATGCGAGAAGAGTTTGGCCAAATTGTGGTTGGAGAAGGTATCGCTTCGCACCCAATAGAAAAGATCTTTCGATTTTTTTTGAAGAGAAAGAGAGCCTGTAATGCCTTCTATTCGATATCTGCCTCTAAAATCGAAATCGCTATGCTTTATTTTGGCTTCTCCTTGAAGCGAAAGGTTGTATCGAGGAAGATGCAGTCGTTGGATGAAAAGATGAAGATTTTTATCCATCCACAAAGAGAATCGCAATGTGAACTCTTTGGATCGAAGAGTGAAAATCCCATCTTGATAGTGTAATCTCAAATGGTATTTGAAGCGCCAGGAGAAATCTTTTATATCTACCGTTTGAAATAGTTTTGGTAGGGCGTTTATCATCCATAGATAGGGATCGAGGTTTGTATCGGTCCTTTTCGTAGCGGAAGAGATCTGGACCTTTTTTGCTTGGACAATCAACTTTTTATCAAGTTTGAGATACAATTTTTCGATATTTAGTCCAAAAAGAGAAAGGGAGCGTATTTCAACCCCTTCGGACAAAAAGAAGTATCCCAAAAGGAGCAGCACAACCGTGGCCAAAAAAGTACTGAAAATTATCTTTTCTATTTTAGAGATCGTTTTGGTGATCATCGTCGCTTCTTTATACTATCTGGCCACACCTGTACAGCTTGACTCCTCTCAACTTCACATCCCTGCAGGCAATATCAATCATACGATATTATATCTAAACGACCATGGCATACCTACCACAAAAATCGATGCCTTGATACTCTCACGGCTCGGTCAGCCGCAAAGGGGTTGGATCGATCTGGGTACCGAGAGGATGAGCAGGCTCGATTTTCTCTATCGACTCACACACTCCAAAGCACCCTTGATCTCCATCAAACTGATACCAGGAGAAACAACTTTTCTTTTTTTAGAGCAGCTCCATAAAGAGTATGGATATCCACTGGATGTGTTACGAAAAGAGTATGAAAAGGTGACTCCCTACCCAGAAGGGGTACTCTTTCCCGATACCTACTACCTACCAAAGGGGATGGAGGCCAAGGAGCTGATCGACTATCTCGTGGGTGTGAGTCTACAAAAACATAAAAGACTCGCCCAAAAGGTCTACCGCACTTACGATCCGAAGCTTTGGTTCGAAAAGGTGGTGACCATCGCTTCCATCATCCAAAAAGAGGCGGCCGATACAAAGGAGATGCTCCTTATAGCTTCCGTGATCTACAATAGACTCAAAAAAGGGATCCCACTGCAGATGGATGGCACCCTCAACTATGGGCGATACTCCCACACCAAAGTGACTCACAAAAGGATAAAAGAGGATAAAAGTGCCTTCAACACCTACCGTCATAAGGGGCTTCCACCCTATCCTGTCTGTACCGTCAGCCTCGAAGCGATCAAAGCGGCTTTGCGACCGGCGAAAACGAAATATCTCTACTTCGTCAAAGGTGCCAATGGCCGCCATATATTTAGCTCTACTTATAAAAATCATTTGAAGAACATAAAAACTGTGAAAAAAAGAAACAAAAAAGAGTGATCTTTTTGGACATCGTGATTGTTTGAGAGAAGATGAATTAAGAAGCTGTTACCATATAGGTGTAATTATAAAGAACGAAGGAGAGTAGATGGGAAACGCAAAAGTAGTTTGGACGAAGATCGACGAGGCGCCAGCATTGGCTACATACTCTTTGCTTCCGATCGTACGGGCATTTACAAAAGATGCTGGAGTGGATTGGGAGCTTCGAGATATTTCGCTGGCGGGACGGATCATCGCCGAATTCAGCGATAGATTGCCAGAAGAGAAAAGATTGCCGGATGAGTTGGCCTATCTTGGGGAGTTGGTGCTAAAGCCAGAAGCAAACATCATCAAACTTCCCAATATCTCTGCTTCCGTACCCCAGCTGGTAGCGGCTATCAAAGAGCTTCAGACACAAGGATACGATATTCCCGATTATCCAGAAGAGCCAAAGACCAAAGAGGAGGTGGAGCTCAAAAATCGATTTGCGAAGCTTCTTGGTAGTGCGGTAAACCCTGTTCTTCGACAAGGAAACTCCGACAGACGACTGAGCTCCGCGGTCAAATCCTACGCTAAAAAGCATCCACACAAGATGAGAGATGTCTCACCCGATAGCAAGAGCTATGTGGCCCATATGGAGAAGAACGACTTCTATCAAAACGAGCAGTCTTTTATCAGTGACAAAGATCAGACTCTTAAAATCATCTTCGAGCCAAAAAGTGGCGAGCCAGAAGTTATGAAAGAAGTAGAAGCCAAAAAAGGAGAGGTGTTCAGCGCTTCCAGACTCAACAGAAAAGAGCTTAAGAACTTCTATGCACAAGTGATCGAAGATGCAAAACAAAAAGATATCCTCTTTTCATTGCATCTCAAAGCGACTATGATGAAAGTCTCGGATCCTGCGATGTTCGGCGATGCGATCAGAGTCTATTACAAAGAGCTTTTCGATAAATTTGGCAAAGAGCTCGAAGAGATCGGTTTCGATCCAAACAACGGCCTGGCGGATCTGGAGGCGAAGATGCAAAAGCTTCCCGATGGAGTCCAAGAGGATATCAAGGCCTGCATCGAAGATATCTACAAGAAGCAACCAAGAATGTATATGGTAGACAGTGACGCTGGCATCACCAACCTCCACAGACCAAACGATGTGATCATCGACGCCTCTATCCCGGCCACTATCAAAAACGGCCTCAAAGGGTGGGGACCAAAAGGTGAAGTGGACGATACCGTCATCACCGTTCCAGATCGTACCTATGCCAGAATGTATAAAGAGATCGTAGCCGACATCGTCAAAAACGGTCAGTTCGACCCGGCCAAAGTGGGTACGGTACAAAACATCGGGCTTATGGCCAAAAAAGCGGAAGAGTACGGTAGCCACGATAAGACATTTTTCCCATACGACGACGGTGTGATCAAGACGATCGACGAAGATGGCAATACCGTAATGTGCCACGAGGTGGAAGAGGGTGATATCTGGAGAGCCTACAGCGCCAAAGATGAAGCGATCGTGGACTGGGTGAAACTGGCTGTAAGAAGAGCCAAAGAGAGCGGCCTGCCTATCGTTTTTTGGCTCGATAGCAACAGAGCGCATGATGCCAATTTGATCAAAAAAGTTCTCGATACCCTCAAAAACGAAGATCTGGAGGGTGTAGAGTACCACATCATGGCACCTGAACAGGCGATGAAGTATACGCTCAAGCGATTTAGAGCTGGAGAGGGTACTATTAGTGTCACCGGAAACGTACTTCGAGACTACCTCACAGACCTCTTCCCAATCATCGAGGTGGGTACGAGTGCGCGGACTTTGTCTATCGTACCACTCTTGGCTGGTGGTGGTGTATTCGAAACGGGAGCTGGTGGTAGCGCGCCCAAGCATGTGGAGCAGTTCTTGAAAGAGGGACACCTACGATGGGATAGTCTGGGTGAATTCATGGCGTTGGTAGAGTCACTCAAACTCGCCGTCAAGCAAGGAGCGAGCGAAAAAGCCACTATCATCGCAGACGCTCTTGATAGAGCCGTCGGCCAGTATCTGGACAAAGACCTCACACCAAAACGAAAGGTCGGAGAGCTGGACAACAGAGGTAGCCACTATTATCTTGCACGCTTTTGGGCCGAAGAGTTGGCCAAATGTGGAGATCCAGAGCTCGAGGCTAAGTTCGCTCCTGTGGCTCAAAAACTTGCCGAAAACGAAGAGAAGATCTTGGCTGAGATCAAAGCGACCGAGGGTAAACCTGCCGATATCGGTGGATACTACCATCCAGACGACAAGAAAGCGGAAGCTGCTATGCGACCAAGCAAAGTATTCAACGAAATCATCGACAATATCTAAAACTATGGAGGCTTCGGCCTCCAATAAAGGAGAGTGAATGGCCAAAAGTTCAAAGGTATCGATCGTAGGAGCGGGAGGAAATGTAGGAAGTATCGTGGCATACTCCATCGCTATGCAAGGACTCGCCCATGAAGTGATTTTGGTGGATAGAGACAAGGATCGGGCCCAAGGGAAAGCTTTGGATATGAACCAGGCAGCAGCAGCGGTACGGACCCACTCCATCGTGCGAGCGGCCAAAGATTATACTGATATAGAAGGCAGTAAAGTCGTAGTCATCACTGCCGGTTTCCCAAGAAAGCCTGGAATGAGTAGAGACGATCTGCTACTTGCCAATGCCGATATCGTCAGCGAAGTGGTGGAAAATATCAAAAAACACGCCCCAGACTCCATCATCATCGTAGTGACAAATCCACTCGATACGATGACCTACGTAGCACTCAAAAAGAGTGGGTTTCCCAAAAACAGAGTTATTGGAATGGCTGGGATTTTGGATGGGGCGAGAATGACCCACTTCATCTACGAAAAGCTTGGATTTGGAGCCGGGCAGATTCGAGCCACCGTCATCGGCGGGCATGGAGACTATATGGTACCACTCCCACGATACTCCACAGTCGCAGGCATTCCAATAACTGACCTCCTCACACCAAAAGAGCTCGACGAAGTGGTGGAAGCCACCAAAAAAGGGGGAGCGCAAATCGTGAAGCTGATGGGTACCAGCGCCTATTTCGCTCCTGGAAAAGCGACAGCCATCATGGTAGAAGCGATCTTGCAAGACTCCAAAAAGATCTATCCATGCTCGACGCTACTCGAGGGTGAGTATGGAGTCCATGGCATTCCAAACGGTGTGCCCGTGACTCTTGGAAGCAACGGAGTCGAAGAGATCATAGAGCTGCAGCTCACTCCAAGAGAGAAAGAGGAGTTCCAGCGAAGCGTCGATTCGGTAAAAGAGCTGATCGATATATTGGAGAGTCAAAACTATTTTGGGGAAAAAGAATGAGGAGAGTGGCATACGAAGATATCGTCAAAGCGATCCGTGACACCATCATCTACTCTACCACACATCTGAGCGAAGATATGCACAAGGCCTTGAAAGAGGCGCTGGAAAAAGAGGAGAGTATCGTCTCCAAAGCGGTCCTCGAACAGCTACTCGAAAACGCTGAAATAGCGGCCAAAGAGGAGAAGCCTCTGTGCCAAGATACGGGGCTCGCTATCTTTTTCGTCAAAGTGGGAAGCGATGTGCAGGTAGAAGGAGGCACACTCAAAGAGGCGATCTACGAGGGGACTCGAAGAGGGTACGAAGAGGGGTATCTAAGAGCCTCCACATGCGACTGCTTCACCAGAGCCAATCTCAAAGACAAAGTGGGCTACAATCTGCCTCCCATCATCTACTTCGACCTGGTAGAAGGTGATAAGATAGAGATCGAGTTTGCCGCCAAAGGGGGCGGGAGTGAGAATGGTAGCCGAGCCACCGTTTTGGCGCCTGCACAAGGCAAAGAGGGGATCCTCAATTTTGTCAAACAGGTGGTCAGTGATGCGGGTCCAAATGTTTGCCCTCCCATCGTCGTAGGAGTGGGTGTGGGTGGAAGCTTCGACTATGCGGCTGTGATGAGCAAGCATGCGCTCTTTCGAGATATCGGTACACCAAATCCAGATCCTGAGCTCGACGCTTTCGAAAAAGAGATCCAAGAAGAGCTCAACAAGCTCGGTATCGGAGCGATGGGGATGGGTGGGACCCAGACCGTTTTGGCCGTTCATATCGAAACATATCAGCCCGGTCGTATGTGTCATATCGCCTCATTGCCGGTGGCCGTCAATATCCAGTGTCACAGCTCGCGACACGCACATATCACCATATAAGGACCCAAGATGGCTGAATACAAACTACAAACGCCACTCAGTGACGAAGATGTGAGCAAACTCAAAGCGGGAGATATCGTCTATCTTAGCGGTACCCTCTATACCGCCAGAGA
>JALWZJ010000153.1 GCA_027002625.1 Campylobacterales bacterium | reverse complement strand
TCGTCGAAGTGGCTCAGATCCGCACCTATGAGATGGTAGTCCTGGCGGTTTCCGCCACAGATGAGCCCTTTGGCACCCCTTAGATCCTCATCCAAAACTATCATACATTCCTGCTCGTATGGGGCGATGAAACCGGGCACTATACCAACCTTTTGTAGCTCCTCTTCGCTCACATCCACAAGCTCGTTGGCTCCTACGGCGTTTTGAGCTTTGACCTCTTGGAGCTCGTCGCTGCCTCTGAGGAAAAAGAGTACGATCTTCTCCTCATCGTCATAGATCGCCTTTTTAGCCACCGCTTTGACGAAATAGTAGGGATCGACCTTGAAAAAGTCGCTCAGCTCCTCGATATTCTTAAGACCCGGGGTATAAAATGGCTCGAAGTTGCTAAACTCGGGAGCCGGCTCGGGAGCTTTTGGTTTTTGGCGCTTGGCGGCCTCCACATTGGCCGCATAATCGCACTCCGTGCAGATGGCGATGGTATCTTCGCCGCTTTTGGCCAAGACCATGAACTCTTTACTGGCACTCCCTCCAATCGCCCCCACATCGGCCTCCACCGCTCGAAAATCGAGCCCCAGACGCTCGAAGATCTTGCGATAAGTCCGCTCCATGAGCTCGTACTCTCGCTTCATATCCTCTTCGTCGGCGTGAAAGGAGTAGCCATCTTTCATCACGAACTCCCTACCTCGCAGCAGCCCAAAGCGGGGTCTCGCCTCGTCACGAAACTTCAGATTGATCTGATAAAGATTAAGTGGCAGCTGCTTGTAGCTACTCACCCGTCCTCTTACCAAATCGACCATCATCTCCTCATGTGTGGGCCCCAATACGAAGCAATTTTCCTTGCGATCCTTGAAGCGAAGCAGCTCCTTGCCATATTTGCCAAATCGCCCACTCTCCTGCCATAGCTCGCAAGGTGTGACGAATCCAAGCTGCACCTCCTGGCACCCCGCCTTGTCCAGCTCCTCTTTGACGATAGCTCTGATCTTATCCAATACTCTCTTGCCAAGTGGCAAAAAGTTGTAGATCCCACTGGCTACTTGGGAGATGAACCCCCCTCGCACCAGATAGATATGGCTTGGCAGTACCGCATCTTTTGGACTCTCTTTGGTCGTAGGAACGAATGCACGGCTCAATCTCACCCTAACTCCTTAGATTCATGAAATATTCGCATTTGTATCGGTTGAGGCCCACCTCCTCTTCGATATCGAAGAAAAACTTGATCGCCTCCACGATAGTATCTGCACTTGGCTCATCGGCAATAGCCTTGAGCTTCTTTGTGGGCTGGTGTAAAAAGCGATTGAAAGCATTATGTAGCAGTTTTTCTATATTTTTTTGATCCTTTGGATCGATGAAACCTTTTTTGATGGCTTTACTCAGCTCCGCCATCGCCGCCTCTTTGGCCAAAGCTCTGATCTCTTTGATGATAGGATCGATCTCGAGAGTCTGCAGCCACTTGAAAAACTCTTTGGCGTATCGGCCCACGATCTGATAGGCGATGCGTGCTTGCTCCTCACGAAAGGCCATATTTTTCTCTACGATCTCTTTGAGATCGTCCACCGCATAGATACTCAAGCGCTCCATACGAATCTCTTCGATATCCCTGGGTACGGCCATATCGAACCACAAGCGATCAAAATCTCTGTCTTGCACCATTTGGCGAGTGATGACGGGCTCTTTGGAGGAGGTGGCGCTAAAGAGGAGTCGGTAGCTGTTGATGAGGCGCTCCAAGTCGCCACTATCTTGGACCTGAATGTTTGGATCGATCTCTTGGGCCACTTCGGCCGTTTTTTCAAGATCGCGTCCTACCAAAATTACGTTGCAGCCTCTGGCTATCAGATGCTTGGCCGCCAGTGTCCCCATCTCTCCAGCACCCACCACAATGGCCGTATAGCCTCCAAGATTGCCAAGCTTCTCTTGTGCCATCGCTACGGCCGCACTGGCTATGGAGACGGGATTTTTGGAGATGTCGGTGGAGGAGCGCACCTCTTTGGCGCATTTGAAGGCAAAATGCATCACACGCCCAAGCTTTTGGCCGCACCACCCCTTCTCGTACGCCTCTTTGTAGGCATCCTTGAGCTGGCCCGCGATCTGGGTCTCGCCCACTACCAAGCTATCCAGCCCGCTGGCTACACTGAAGATATGGTGGATCGCACCATGGTCTTCGTAGATATCGGCTCTACCCTCCAGCTCCTCCAGCGAAATGCCGCTCACTCGCTCCAACGCTTTTAGCAGATCCTCCGTGGCCTTGAAGGGATCTTTGACGCTGGTGATGAGCTCCACTCTATTGCAGGTAGAGAGGATGATGATCTCGTTGATCCACTCGCTCCTCAGTGCGGCAGAAGCTACCGCCTCTCTTTTTGCCTCTTCCGATAGTGCCAGCCGCTCACGTGTCTGCAGATCGGTATTTTTGTGCGAAAAGCTGATCACCAGATACTGCATCAATAGGTCCTATCTATGAGTTGGGTCATGATGGAGCGCAGTTTCTCGTCCTTCTCATCCAGGCAAGCCAAGGCCTCTTCACCCAGCTTTGTGGCTTTTTCTTTGGCCAAATTCAGGCTCCCCGTGCTCTGGAGCCGCTCTTCGAGCCAGAGTTTCTCATCACGGCTCAGCTCTTTTTTGAAAAGCTTCAGCAGTCTCTTTCGATCCGGCTCCTCCAAAGCTTCGTAGAGATAGATAAAAGGCAGAGTGGTTTTACCCTCTTTAAGATCGCTCATAGCCGGCTTGCCAAGCGTCGCTTCATCTTGGGTGATATCCAAGATATCGTCCACAATCTGAAAAGCGAGCCCCAAATTTTTGCCATAGAGCCCATAGCGCTGTGCATCTTTGCCGGCGATCGTGGCCGCGGCCATGGCACTGGCTTCGATGAGTGACGCCGTCTTTTTGTAGATCATATCCATATAGCGGTCGATATCGGGATTGAAAGAGCGCGAGAGCTCCACATCCAAAAGCTCGCCAAGACTCAGGAGCGTGACGGCATTGGAGATGATCTGAGGGAGAGGAGAAGGTAAGGAGCTAAGCTCGTAAAAGGCTTTGGAGTAGAGGATATCGCCCAGCATGATGGCCGGCTTGTTGCCAAAAGTGGCGTTGATGGATGGGCGGCCACGCCGCAGATCCGCCTCGTCGATCACATCGTCGTGCAAAAGGCTCGCCATATGGATCAGCTCCACCACTGCCGCCAGCTTCACCGCCTCCTTGAATGGGGCGATTTGTAAAATCAGTTTGCTTCGTAGCATCTTCCCAGAAGGGATCTGCGAAAAGAGCTCCACTACCCGCTCGTCATGGAGCTGCTCGATATATTTGTTTATTTGCGACGTGACAAGTTCTATCAATCTTTTGTATCCTTTACTCTGACTGGGAGAGGATTTTGCCCATATATTCGATATAAAGAGAGTTGACCTTTTGCTCCAACTTGGCTCTTTTCTCCTCGTCATAGAGCACATTGGCCACCTCTTTTTCCACATCAAGGCCACACTTTTCTTCTACGATCAACTCCAGTGCGGCCATCCACTCCACCATTTTCTCTATCTCTCCCTCTACCACGTTGCGATTGGCGTGAAAGAGGATGTCCAAAAACCGGCTTTTGGGCGATCCGCCCAATATCTCATCATCTTCGAAATACATCTGCCCTCCTTTAAATGGTAAAAGTATATCAAACTTTGGGTTGAAATTTCTTGAGTTGGGCAAATAGCAGAGGGACCAAAAAAAGATTTATGATCGTCGCCCACGCTATCCCAAATCCCAATGTCACCGCCATAGGCTGCAAGATCAGGCTCTGTCCACTGGCAAAAAA
>JALWZJ010000152.1 GCA_027002625.1 Campylobacterales bacterium | reverse complement strand
GGCTTGGCCACCTCCATAGCACTTTTGTGAGGCAGCGCCAAAAAGACAAGATCACACGAAGCGGCCAGCTCGATATTGGTCGGCACAATCTCTTTTTCAAAGACCCCCTTCAGGGCTGGGTAGAGCCGCTCTATACGGTCTTCTGAGCTGCCAAAGAGGTAGGCGATCTCGAAGTGTGGATGAGTAAGCAAAAGCTTGATGAGCTCCAGTCCCGTATATCCCGAAGCTCCTATAATGGCGCAGCGGATCATTTGCGAAACTCTATGGGCTTGTAGTAGACTTCGAGCACCTCGAAGTCTATCTCACCTTTTGGAAGCTTGACGGTGATCTCGTCCCCCTCCTCCTTGCCCAGCAGCTGACGAGCCAGGGGAGTATTGTAGGAGATGAGACCATGCTCGGGATCGCTCTCGGTGGAGCCTACGATCGTATACTCGATCTCTTCATCCTCTTCGATATCGAGCAGCTTCACCGTAGAGCCAAAGCCCACTCTATCGTGAGGCAGCTTGGAGGGATCGATCACCTGCGCGCGAGCCAGCAGGTCGCTCAGCTCCGTCAGCCTCGCATCGATAAAGGCCAACCGCTCCTTGGCCGCATGGTACTCGGCGTTTTCCCGCAGATCCCCATGCTCCTTGGCCCGCTCGATCTCTTCCACCACTTTTGGTCGCTCTGCTTTGAGGGCTTCGAACTCCTCTTGGATCTTTTTATACCCATACTCCGTCATTGGCTCTTTGTTTTCCATCTTGGTCCTTTTTGCTATAATTATATCAAAAAGGATGGTATGAAACTCCTCGTCAGCGCCCTGGAGCGCAGCGCAAATCTGCATCTCTCACACCTCCTTCCACACATCGATGCCGAGCTTCTTGGCATCTTCGACACTTCGCTGGGTAAGCCTCTGGTAGATCTACAAAGCCTCTCCGTGATGGGCTTCGTGGACGCTCTTGGCAAGCTTCCTTTTTTCTTGCGGCTCAAATCTCGTATGGTAGATCTCGCCGCCGAAGCCGACAAGGTGCTCCTCATCGATGGCAGCGGATTCAACCTCCCTTTGGCCAAATCGATCAAAGCACGCTACCCCGATAAGGAAATCTTCTACTACATCCTTCCCCAGGCCTGGGCCTGGAGGAGAGGCCGTATCGAAAAGATCGAGCGCTATGTGGATCACGCTCTATCGATCCTTCCTTTCGAGAGCCGCTTCTACTCCCAAGGATACGACATCCGCTATGTGGGGCATCCCCTGCTGGACGAAATCACAAGCTTCAAATCCGCCCCCACCCCAGATGGTCCCGTGGCCTTCTTGCCCGGTAGTAGACGGCGCGAGATCGCTTCGCTCATGCCGATCTTTCGTCAAGTGCACCAAAAGATCGACAAAGAGGCGCTGCTGGTGGTCCCACCACATTTTACGGACCTGTCCCTCTATGGGGATATCAGTGGTTTCGAGGTAGTTCACGATACCCACGAAGCACTGATGCAAAGCAGTTTCGCATTTATCTGTAGCGGCACGGCGACTCTCGAGAGCGCGCTGATCGGCACCCCTTTGGCTCTGGTCTATCAGGCCAACCCCATCGACTACCATATCGCCAAGATGTTTGCCCATATCGACAAGGTAGGATTGGCCAACATCTTGATGCAAGAGGCGGGCTACGAGGCGATGCATCCGGAATTTTTGCAAAAGGAGGCGAGTGCCCACAATCTCTTGAGGGCCTATCATGCCAGCGATCCCCAAACATTTTTGGAGCGCTCCCGACTCTTGCGGGAGTATCTGGGACACGGCAGCGCAAAAAAGGTGGCCGAGGCGATCGATGGATAGTCTGCAAGCGGTCTTGTATGTCTATCTGTTTATAGTGCTGGGCTTTTTGACCAAAAAGATCTTTGGCCAAAAGGTGGACGAGAAGACACTGGTGGTACTCTCGGTCTACATATTCCAGCCCTTTTTGAGCTTTTGGGGGCTGCTCAAGCGCCCCATCGATCTGGACCTTGCCATGGCACCTTTTATCTTTTTTGGGCTGGGAGTGGGCGTGATCATACTCAATATTCTTTTGGCCAAATGGCTCTTTGATGATCCAAAAGATCGCTCCATCTTCATCGTCTCCTCCGTCATCGGCAATACTGGCAACCTGGGTGTGCCGCTGGGGCTCGCCCTCTTTGGACCCGAGAGTCTGCCCTACACCACCATCGTCAATCTGGCCAACGTCTTCATGGTCTACAGCTTTGGCGCCTACTTCTACTCACGAGGCAGCTTCGATGCGTGGCAGTCGATCAAAAACACGATCAAACTCCCCATTCTCTGGTTTGCACTGCTGGCTATCTGGCTCAACCTTTTGGGCTTTCGGCCAAACCCCCAGCTCGATCTTTTCTTGCAGATGGGAGCCTTTGCGGCGATCGTGATCCAGCTGATGATTTTTGGTTTTTATTTGGCTAAAATTAGCTTCAAACTTTTGGACAAAAAGCTGGTGGTGGCGGTGGTGGTGATGAAATTCGTGGCACTGCCTCTTGTGACTTTCGTAGTACTCCAGGCTCTACCGCTGGAGCCTTTGGCCAAAAAGGTGATTTTTATGGAGATGATGGTGCCACTGGCCGTGGCCAATGTCAACCTGGCGGCCCTGTATCGCTGTAAGGAGCTGGTGGTCACCTCTTTGGTTTTCATCACCACTTTGCTTTTCGTGCCGCTACTTTTTGTCTATACCAAAATTTTCGACTACTTAGGATGATATGAAACGAATACTCATTACCAACGACGACGGATTTGAGTCTTTGGGTCTCAAGGCCCTCATAGAAGCGGTACAGGATCTTGGCGAAGTACTGGTGGTGGTGCCGGCCAGCGAAAAGAGCGCTTGTGGCCATAGCCTCACTCTCACCAAACCTTTGCGTTTCGTGCAGCTCGATGACAACTTCTACAAGCTCGAGGACGGCACCCCCACCGACTGCGTCTATCTGGCGCTTAGCTCCTTGTATCCCAAAGGGGTCAAACCCGACTTGGTGCTCAGCGGTATCAACAGAGGCGCCAACATGGGTGAAGACATCACCTACTCAGGCACGGTAGCTGGAGCCATGGAGGGAGCGATCTATGGCATTCCCTCCATCGCCATCAGTCAAGTGTGCAACTCCAACTGCGAAGAGATGGAGATGAATATCGGCTACGATCAGGCGAAGCTCGTGGCAAGGGATTTGGCCAAAAGAGTGCTTGAAAAGGGGTGGCCTCTGGGTGAGAGAAAGTGCCTCAACGTCAATGTCCCTCCCACCAAAGAGTTCAAAGGCTACAAGGTCACCAAAGCTGGCTACAGAGTCTACTTCAACGAAGCCCACCTGCACAGAAACCCACGAGGTCTTGAGTACTGGTGGCTGGGTCTGCATCCTTTGGAGTGGGTGCCAAGCCAAAACAGAGAATGCGACTTCGAGGCGATCAAGGAGGGCTACGTCTCGTTGACGCCCCTCACCGCAGATCTGACTGCCTACAAAGAGATCCCCAAGCTAAAGAGCTGGATATGAGATATGAGCGCTGTCGCACCCTCTTTGGCGAGGACTTTGCAAAGATCCAAAAGGCCAAGATCTTGCTGCTTGGCGTAGGTGGTGTGGGCAGCTTCGCACTGGACTGCTTGTACCGCAGCGGTGTGCGAGACATCACTATCGTCGATTTCGATACATACGACATCACCAACCAAAACCGCCAAATCGGCAGCGAGCATCTTGGCCAAAAGAAGGTGGAGGTGCTGGAACGCCTCTATCCCGGTATTAAAAAAATCGAAGCCAAAATCGATAATGAATGGGTCGAAAATTTCGATTTTAGTCCCTATGACCTTGTACTCGACGCCATAGACGATACCAAAGCGAAGGTGGCTTTGGCCAAAAAGTGCGCACCCAAACTCATCAGCGCCACGGGAAGCGCCAAAAAGTGCGATCCGACCCAGATACGTGCAGACTCCATATGGAAGACATATGGAGACCCTTTTGCCAAGAAACTGCGAAGCGAACTCAAAAGAAGCGGCTTTACAGGGGACTTTTTGGCCATATTCTCCCCCGAGCCTCCCAGATGCAAAGAGAAGGGGAGCTTCGTGGGGGTGACGGGTGCTTTTGGCTTGGCTCTTTGTGCAAAAACATTGGAAAAGATAGTCAATGAAACCAGAAACAGCCATAGTGATACCTCTATACAACGAAGAGAAGGTGATACGCCAGACTCTACAAGATCTCAAAAGAGTTCGTCCCAATGACCTGATAGTGGTAGTGGATGACGGCTCCAAAGATGGCAGCTACCACCAAGCCTGTGTGGAGGGGGTCCATCTACTGCGCCATATCGTCAATCTCGGCCAAGGAGCCGCTTTGCAAACGGGTATCGACTACGCCAAGAAGATGGGGTGTAAATATGTGGTCACCTTCGACTCCGACGGCCAACACTGCGCCGAAGATATCGAAGGCTTCATCGAGATACTGCGCAAAGACGAAGCCGATATCGTGCTGTGCTCCAGATTTTTGGGCAAAGCGGAGAATATACCAACCCTCAAAAAATATTTTTTAAAGATCGCCGCATTGGTGGAAAGAGTGATGACCGGCATATCCCTCACCGACACCCACAACGGCTTTCGAGCCATCAACGTGGCCAAATTCCCTCAGTTTGTCATCACCCAAAATCGCATGAGCCACGCCTCGGAGATCATAGACCTCATCAAGCGCCTCAAGATGCGCTATGTGGAGCGCCCATGCACTATCCGCTACAGCGACTACTCCCTCTCCAAAGGCCAATCGATGATGAACTCTCTCAATATCGTAGTCGAATATATCCTCGCAAAGGTGATAAAATGATTTTTATCAAGATCTTTTTGATAGCGGTGCTGAGTATCGTCTTTTTGCTGATGGCCTTTTCGAGCCGGTATCGCACCTACCAGCGTATCACCGTGATATTTTTCTACCTTTTCTTGGCCTATTTGATACTCTTTCCAGACGTAGCCGACAAAGTAGCCGGCTTTTTCGGGATCGGACGAGGAGCGGATCTGATCATCTACCTGGCCATCGCCATCCTCTCTTTGATCGTGGCGGTCCTCTATGCCAAAGTCAAGATCAACGAGCGTGCCATCACCAAAATCGTGCGAGATATCGCCATCATGAAAGCAAGAGAGTGCAAATGAAAAAAGTGTGCTACACCCAGCAGTTCGTCAAACGCTGGAAAAAGAGCCTTATCGAGACCTTCGGCTACGAAGAGTATATGGACTTCGTGATCCAGCCCACCTTCGGCAAAAAATATCTAAGCTACCTGCCTCTTCTCAGCTATACCGACAAAACCACCCAAGAAGCTGAAGATCTGCTGGAGTTGGCCAAAGAGAGCCACTACCAGATCCGCACCCTCAACTTCGACTACCAAGACTTCAAAGACCACGACACCGTCACGCTACGCCTCGATATCGAAGGCAAGAGTCTCGATCAAATCGAGTCCAAGTTCAAACGACTGGCAAAACGGCATATAAAAAAAGAGCAGAAACTGGCACGCTACGAGATAAAAAACGGACAGCAGTTTTTTGATCTTTTCTACAATATTCTAAAAGATATTTACAAATATCATGGTACACCCATGCTCCCCAAACTTTTTTTTCACAATTTGATAAAAAATTTTGGAGAGGATTTGGATATTTTCATTCTTTTCGACAAAAACTCTACTGCCATTGGAACTATTTTGGTACTGTACGATCAAGGTATGGCTTCATCTTATTATGGAGGAATAACTCCAGATAACAAAGAAGCAGGTGCAGGATATTTTATGTATTATGAACTGATCCGCTATCTACTCTTAAAACCAGGTATCCATACTATCGATTTTGGCCGCTCTCCATACAACGGCGGGACCTACTTTTTCAAAACCAGATTTGGCGCCACTCCCATCAAGATCGACATCCTCACCGATACCCAAAAGGATATCTACTCCAGCTACGCCTTGGCCGCCAAGATATGGAGCAAGCTACCTACCAAGCTCACCGACATCGTAGGGCCCAAACTCACCAAATATCTGGTCGATCTATGAAAAAGATGGCGATCTGGACACTCAAGTTTCTTCTCATAGCCGCACTCCTTTACTGGATAGTCAAAGATATCGATCCAGATCTCTTACTCAAAAGCCTAAAGCATCTGAGTCCTTGGGGGATCTTTTTGACTCTCGTAGCCGTCTTTGTAAGCGATCTTGTGATCTCTTGGCGCTGGTACTATCTGAGCCGCTTTGAGTACTCCTTTCTCTCCAGTCTCGAAGCTAATATGCTTGCCTTTTTTCTCAATATTTTCGCCCCTGCAAAGCTTGGAGATCTCTCCAAAATCTACTATATGAAAAAAAAGGAGGGGCACCAGATCGCCCACTCCACCTCCTACTTTTTGGTGGAGCGACTTTTCGACGTGCTGATTTTGGCGGCGATGCTGCTCTTTTGCGCCATCTTCATCCTACCAAGCCAGGCCACTCTTTGGGTGGCTTTGGGTCTGTTTGGCTTCTTTTTGCTGGTGGGCTATCTTTTGCACTCCCCAAAAGCCTTTCGTAGACTCCTCTCTTGGCTCCCTTTTCCAAAAGTTCGGGCACTACTCTACAAAATCTACAAGATCCTACGCTCCAATCTCACGCCAAAGCGGCTTGGGACTCTATTTTTTTTGACATTAGCCGTATGGGGGAGCTACTATCTCAACAATTTCATCTTTTTCCTCACCGCCACCGATTTGGAGCTGGAGCTTTGGCAGATATTCGTAGCCTCTACCCTCGCCTTCGCCCTCTCGGCCATTCCCCTCACCCCGGGCGGTATCGGCACCTTCCAAGCGGCATTCATCCTAACCCTCGGATGGTATGGCGTGCCCAAAGAGGAGGCTCTGAGCGCTTCGCTGGTACTGCAGTTTCTTTATATCTTGCCAGCCACACTCTATAGCCTCTATCTTTTCGCTACCAAAGATTTCTTGTGGAGGGGCCATGTATCTGCCTGATATCTACACCTCCTCCCCCCTGTGGCTCACTATCGATGTGGAGAGGGTCGAAGATGCCAACTTTGGCATCACGCCCAAAAAAGAGCTCGATATCGACTATCCGGCCGTTTTGGAGCGATGGCACCAGCTGACCGATAGCCACCACCTTCGCTCCACCGCCTTCGTGCTTGGTAGTTTCGCCCAAAAGTTCCCTCAAGCCATCAAAGCCCTCCACGACAAAGGCCACGAGATAGCCTGCCATGGATACGACCACCAGCTGGTCTACCAAAAGCCCTTCGAGGTATGGCGCGAGCAGACCGCTTTGGCCAAAAGAATACTCGAAGACACCATCCAAGCTCCCGTACAAGGATACAGGAGCCCCAGCTGGAGCTTGCCTTTTGAGAAACGCTACTACGAGGCGCTCGTGGAGATGGGTTTTGCCTACTCCTCCTCCTACTTTCCCTTCAAGACCTATATGTACGGCAATGCCATCGATAAAAAAAATCCCTTCGTGATTACCACACCATCCGGAAAGATCACGGAGATCCCCGTACCCAAATGTCTCATCCCTTTTAGTGGGGGGTTTTATATGCGGATATTGCCCCTTTTTGTCACCAAAAGACTCTTCGCCTCTTTAATAAATCGTGGCGTAAAACCGATAATCTATACACATCCTTATGAACTTTTGCCAAATCTATTTCAAAGATTTTTATCGCAAGTGAAGCTGGACAAGGCCTATGTATTGACCTTCGCCAACACAGGAGAGAGCATCAAACGATTCGATACAATATTACAGACATTTACGGAAGGAAGAGTATGAGAGGACTGGTTTTACTGGGCATGGCTACATTCATTTTTCTTTTGGGAGGATGTGCCAAAACCGCCGAAGAAAAAGAGATCAAAAAGAGCAAAGAGGGGATCACCATCCGCCTCGAAGGCGAGGTCTACCCCTCCAAAAAAGAGGATATCCTGGCCACGATGGATGGACGCATCAAAGAGGTACTCGTCCATCCCGGAGACAAAGTCAAAAAAGGGGATCTGCTGGTGCGATTCGAGACTACCGTCACCCAATACGACATCGAAAAGACCCAAAGGGAACTAAGATATCTCGAGGAGTTCGCCCGCTTCATCCGACACAGCAAGCAAAACTTGATGGATCTGGCTCTTGTCAATATGGCACGACTCAATCTCGAACAGCTCTCCAGACTCAAAGCCAGAGGTTATAGCGACCTCCAAGAGCTGCACAACGCCAAAAGCGCCTACGCCTCCTCTCTCAAAAGCAAGTATGCAGACGACCAGATCAAAAGAGAAAAACTCCACTCACTCAAAGAGCGTATCAACGCCACCACCACCGAACTCAAAAAATTGCGCCATACTCTCTATCTCAGTCAGGTACGCAGCGATATCTCCGGCTTCATAGCCGACTTGAAGACGCAACCTGGAGACTATGTCAATAGAGGCAGCAAGCTGGGTACCATCGTCAACCTCGACAAAGTGATCGTCAAAGCCGGGATCGCTCCGGGACTGCTTCCTTTTATCAAAAAGGGTAAAAAGGTGAAGATAGATTTCCTCACCACTCCTCCATACCACGTAGAGGCCAAGATCTCGCGTGTGGTGATGGTGGTGGACCCAGACTTTGGCCGCATGACGGCAGAGGTGGAGATCCCCAACAAAAACTATATCCTCCAAGAAGGTACCAAAGCTTTGGTCACCGTCTTTTTGGACAAGAACGAGCAAAAATTCATCAAGGAACACTTCATAGAAAACCCGAACAAAAGGGTCTACGAAGTCAAATCGAAAAACGAGTGATCATTTGATATCCAGTAGTTGCAGCTTTTTAGCAATCCCTTCGTGGGATTCCAAAAAGGCATCTATCACCGAAGAGGCTACAAGTTTGTCTCGCTGCTTTTGGATATCCTCGATAGCCTCTTCATGGCTTTTGGCCTTGCGGTAAGCCCTGGGGCTGGTGATCCCCACATAATACTCCGCCAACGCCACGATCTGTGCCTCAAGAGGGATCTCCTCTCCGCTAAGACCATAGGGATACCCACTCCCATCATACCTCTCGTGGTGGTATCTGATGATAGGCACGATAGAGTAGACGTTGTCGATAGGCTCCACGATCACACTGCCCACTATCGGATGGTAGCGGATGAGATCGAGATCTTTGCCCTTGATATCCCCACTATCCAAAAACTGCTCGATCTTGCCCACCATACCGATATCGTGCAGCTCCGCTCCCAAGGCGATGGTGTCGATGAGTTTCTCATCCAAAAAGAGATTTTTGGCAATCTCGACGCTTACGATTCGCACCTTTTCAGAGTGGTTGGCAAAATATCGGCTCTGTAGCTCCAACGCTCGGTTGGAGAGCTTCAAAAAGTTGATATAGTTGACCACCATTTTACTGTTGGCTTTGACATTTTCAAAGTAGCTGCCAGCCAAATCCAAAAAAGCACCAAGCTCGGCGATCTTTTCTTTGGGTAGAGGGAGTCTGGTGTAGAGTTCCAGTATATATGGGGTGTTTCGGATATAGAAGATTTTGCTATATTTTCCATCTTTTGGGGATTTGAAGATCGCCTGTTTCCCAGGCTTCTCCTTGTTTTTGAGGATCACTCCCGTAGCCCCTTCGGCCTTGAGAAGCAAAGAGACCACAAATTTCAAAAACGTCTCCGTACCGTACTGGAGCTTCATCACGTTGGAGAGCAGGGACTTGGAGGCATCGGTCACTTTGGCCATATGGCGCCCTTTGTACAAAGAGAGGGTCTGCGCATAGTGGGCCAGCATCGTCTTCAAAAACCCTTCGTACTCTTCCAGATCCAGCTGCTCCTTGCTGTAGATCACCAATACCACATCCTCTTGGGGTGAGAGGAGATACTCTACATGGTACGCTCCTCTCTTCTCTTTTGCCCCTACATCTTTTGGATAGAGTCTGGTATCCCATGGGATGGTATCGGGCATCTTGGCTTGGAGGATGAAGATCTCGCCTCTGCGCAGATAGAGTGCTCCCCCTTCGGCTCCCAAGCTTCGTACGTAGCGTAGGATGAAATTTTCCATATCCTGGGTCTTGTCCAGATTGGCAAAATCTTCGAAAATTTCGTTCTGTTTTTCCAATCTTGCCTGCATCATGGCTTTGGAGCGAAAAAGCTTGAGTGTGAGCCAAAAGAACAGAAGAGCCAAAATGGCGAAGACCCACCATAGATTGATCGCCAGATTGTACGTGAGTTCTTGAATCTTCTCAGTAAGGAGATGATTTTGAAACATTCTTCTGCCTTTGAAGCCAACGCATATAGTCGCTATTGTCTATCTCATAGACGCTGACAAGATTGCTTTTTGCAAAAAGTTTGATCTTATCGGGATGCAGCGTGCCGTATATCGCTATCCACTCTTTGAGTCTTGCCTCGATATCGGGTCGCCATCTATAGTACCACTCGTTCTTTCCACGATAGGTGTTTGGAATATCTTCTACAAAGATATACACCTTTGGAGTTGGTATCTTTAGATGCTGGGCTGTGGGGTCATATTGTATCAAAAATTCATTGACGTTGATCATATACCCTTTGCCCAAGACTTTGGAGTACTCCTGTACATAAGAGACCACCGTCCAGGTCAAGGGGCGGTTAGATTTGATGATCTTGTAGAGAAAATAGGGAATGTCGGTATATTGGACTCCGTTGATGAAGAGTTTGAATCTTTCACTCTCTTTGTACTGAGGGACGAGATTGGCCAAGAAAAAAAGTTCCAGATAGATAAGAGCCAAAAATATCGGCTTGGCCTTTTGCTTGAAGAGTATCTTGAGCGGTAGCCAGACAAAGAGCTTGATATAGCATGCGATCACCAAAGAGATGGACAAAAAAAGATACTCCACTCCTCTGGAGGGATGGACCAGCTTGGGAAGTCCAAGATTTTCACTGAAATAGACCACGAAATAGCCAAGAGGGATGAGCAAAAAGCTGGAAAAATAGAACCCTTTTTTGCCAAATCTCGCCAATAGGAAAAAAAAGAGCGCCGAGGCCACCAAAAAGAGGTGGAGCCACGTAAGGTGAGAGATGGTCACCTCCTCGATACCTGTAGAGACGATCTCTTGCATCGCTTGCTTGGTCCCGAGCAGACGATCCAAAAAAGGAGCGGCTGCACCGAAGTCTTGGGGGATGCCGTACTTAAGCATCGAAAGTATCCAGCCATTGCCAAAAATGGCGGCAATGAAAATAGCGATCACTCCTCGCTTGAGCAGGCTCCAAGAAAGCTTCAAGCTCACAAGTGCATGCAAGGCGATGAGAATACTGGGCACGATCAAGGAGATGGCGCCACCACCATGGAAGATAAAGACCAGCATCAAAGAGAGGGTGTAGTTGAGCAGAAATCTGGTGCGACCCCGGTCCAATGCCTTGATGAGGTAGAAGAGGTTGATCAAGAAAAGCGTGGAGGAAAACTCATAAGCCATCCCACTAAAGTAGCGAAAATATGGGGTCATAGAGACATTTTCAAGATGAAGATCGGGATGTAAGAAGTAGTGCTGAGGAATATTGTAGAATTTGAAGAGAAGAAATTGAAAAATCTCCGGTCTACTGGTGGTGGAGATAGGAGTGGCGATATACTCCCCCCATGGAGACGCCAGCATTACCCCATAGATGATCAATGTAGTAAGGGCCAGCAAGGAAGAGAGTGTAAAACGCTTGAGTACGAAGTACGTACCCAAAAAAAGAAAAAAGATCAAAAGCAGTGGATAGATATTAATAAGAATTATCGTATCGATATGGGTAAAAGTATGAAGAATGAAAATAAGAATCGATATGCCATAAAAATCTGATCCACCTGTTTTGTTCTGTGCATATAAAATATTCTCGTTGAGTTTGGCCACCCACTCTATAAACTGGCTCGTATCGGACAAAGGATTGGCCAAAGACAAAAAGCAACGCTCACCGATGAGATAGATAAGATAGGCAAAAGTGATGAAAATGAGAAGCTTTTTGAAAGCCAGATAGGGTGTCAGATCCCGAAAAGCCGATACGAAACGCTTTTTGAGTTTTTTTTGTACCTTTCGCACTATCTCTTTGGCATGATCCAAAAAGTCGAAAATGGCGATCAAAAGGCGATTTTTGATGTTTTCCAAGTAGGATTTGATAGAAACTTTATGGTACCACTTCAAAAAGGCGAATTTGGTGAGAATAATAACGGCGATATAGGAGAAAATGGAAAATATCTTCAAAAAGACCATCAAAGGCACCACCAGCTCCGTAAAAGCCGTCATATACAAAATATTGGAGACGAGATTTTCCAGCCCTCCCCCGGCCCATCGCTGAGGAAAGAGCCAGCGCGGCAGCACGACGAAATAGAAATAAGCGACGACAAAAAGCAGCAGAGAGCTTCTTAGATTGAGCCAGACGATAGGATCGATTACGGAGTAATCGATGAATCCTCCAGACAAGAGCTACCCTTCTTATCGAAGATTATATAGATAAAAGAGCAGCTCCCACCTCAGCAGCTCCCCGTCGTAATAGACATCT
>JALWZJ010000151.1 GCA_027002625.1 Campylobacterales bacterium | reverse complement strand
TTTTTCTCCAGCACTCCTTCGCTCTCGAAGATATCCAAAGTGGCGTTGGCTGCGGCACAAGCCAGTGCGTTGCCGGTATAGCTGTGGGAGTGCAAGAAGGCTTTGTACTCGTTGTAGTCGCAGTAAAAAGCCTCATAGACATCACGGGTAGTGAGCACAACCGAAAGAGGCAGATAGCCCCCCGTAAGCCCTTTGGAGAGACACATAAAGTCTGGACTGATATTGGCTTGCTCACAGGCCCACATCGCCCCTGTGCGTCCAAAGCCTACGGCGATCTCGTCGGCTATGAAGTGGATACCGTACTCCTCGCAAAGCTCTTTGGCCAAACGCAAATACAAAGGATGATACATATGCATGTACCCGGCACACTGTACCAAAGGCTCTACGATAAAAGCAGAGATCTCGTGGCCTCTTTTGGCCAAAAGCTCCTCCAAAGTCTTGGCCGCCTCTTTGGCCGCCTCTTCGCTTCTATCTTTTGGTACGGGAGTTTGGATGGAGCGAATAAGGATCTCTTCGTAGGTCTTTTTGTACAGCTCCACATCCCCTACCGAGAGCGCCCCTATCGTCTCGCCATGATAGCTGTTGGTAAGAGATACGAATAGTGGTCTGGTCTCGCCTCTGTTTTTGTGGTAGTGAAAGCTCATCTTCAGTGCCACTTCGATGGCGCTACTACCGTTGTCGGCGTAGAAGCAGTACTCCAATTCTTTGGGAGTGAGCTCCACCAGCCGCTCGCTCAGACGTACTATCTGCTCGTGGGTAAACCCAGCAAAAATCACATGTTCCAAAGTCTGGAGCTGCTCGTTGATTCGCTCGTTAATGTAGTCGTTGCTGTGTCCAAAGAGATTGACCCACCAGCTGCTGATCCCGTCGATGTAGCGGTTGCCGTCAAAATCGTAGAGATAGACCCCTTTGGCTTTTTTGATAGGTATGATAGGGATCGACTCATGATCTTTCATCTGGGTGCATGGATGCCAGATGTGAGCCAGGTCGCGCTCCATGATCTGGGCGTTGGTCATCTTTGGCCTTTATTGTGGATTAATCACTTTTTGACTAAAATGTTTCTCCAAATTATACAAAGGTTGGCTTATGATTAGCTGGATGCAAAAACATAAAAAATATCTTGTGATTACGATCTGGATCAGTACCATCGCTTTCGTGGGAGCCGGGTTCGTGGGCTGGGGAGCCTACAAGTACGGCTCGGCCGGTGACGCCATGGCGGAAGTGGGCGATACCAAGATCACTATCCAAGAGTTCCAGAACCGATATGCCAGAATCTACAACTACTATTCTCAGCTTTTTCAAGGTAACTTCGACCAAGCCAAAGCCAAAGAAATGGGACTGGACAAAGCCACTTTCAACGAACTGATCAAAGAGGCGCTTTTGATCAACTTCGCCCACCAGATGGGCCTCATCGTCACTGATGAAGAGATAGCCCAAAAGATCGCTTCTATGCCCGAGTTTCAAACTAATGGCAAATTCGACAAAGAGCTCTATGTCAAAGTCTTGGAACAAAACCGTTTGAGACCCAAAAATTTCGAAGCGCAGATCGCGAAGGAGTTGCTACTCCAAAAACTCCGCCAAGCCCTCTCTCCGGCTCTATTCGATCTGGAGTTTAACACTGTGGCCTCCGCTCTGTTCATGGGAGACAAGATCGAGTACAAACCCCTCGATGCCGCACAAATTTCTCTCGAAGTGGACGAAAAAGAGCTCAAGAAGTTCTACGAAGAGCACAAAGATCGCTATCAAACCCCTATCTACTACGACATAGCCCTCATCGAAGTGACACCCCAAAATCTTCCAGTGGACCAAAAGAGTCTGGAGGAGTACTACCGAAGCCACCGCCACGACTATATCGACAGCGAAGGGAAGATTCTCCCCTTTGAGCAAGCAAAAGAAAAGGTCTTGGCCGACTATCGGATGAAATTGGCCAAAAAAGAGGCGCTCAAAAAGTATATTCAGCTCAAAAAAGGCAAAATCAAGGCTCAAATAGAAAAAAGGATTACGGAAAAAGAGAGTAATCTGCCTCAAAAGCTCATGGAGCAACTCCGCAACGCCCCTGAGGGCAAAACCTTCAAACCGGTCCAAACAGCCGGGGGCTATCTGGTAGCCAAATTACTCCACAAAGAGCCTCCAAAGCCGCTACCTTTCGAGAAGGCAAAAGAGATGGCGCGCAAAGAGTACGAAAAAGAGAAGCGCATAGAGCTGCTTCGACTCCAAGCACAAAAATTGGCCAAAACGTTCCACGGCACCATCACGCCAGGATTTGTCAGTAGAGACGATGTGGACAAGATCGAAGGACTCGAACCAGCCGAAGCGGCCAAATTTCTTCAGCAGCTCTTTATCCAGGAGTCGCCCGAGGGCTACATCCAACTCTCCGAAGAGAGAGTGGTGCTCTATCGCATTTTGGACCAAGTTTTGCAAAACAGACCCAAAGTGGATAAAAACAGAGCCCTTGTCACCGATAATGGGCTCAAGCTCAAGACAAACGTACAAGATAGCAATCTACTAAGAAAGCTACAGTCCATGTACAAGATCAAGATCTATAAAGGAATATAAGTGTCCCAGACCATCTTGGCCATCGATATAGGATCCACCAAAGTCAGCAGCGTCATCGCCCAAAAAAACGGCGAAGAGATCGTCGTCACAGGAACTGGCGTCTCCAAAGCCTCGGGACTGAAAAAGGGGATCATCACCAACATCGATCTCGCCGCCAAATCGATCAAAGAGGCTTACGAGGATGCCAACAGAGTGGATGGCACCTCCCCTAAAAAGGCGATCGTCTCCATATCCGGCGCCTATATCAAAAGCACCAATAGCAGTGGCATCGTCAATATCCCCAACAAGGAGATCTCCATCGAAGAGATCAACAGAGTGATGCAAACGGCTCTGTACAACGCCAACATCCCCAACGAATACGAAGTGATCCACGTACTGCCCTATCGTTTCAAGGTGGACGACCAGGACTTCATCGAAGATCCTCTGGGGATGAACGCCAACCGCCTGGAGGCCCATGTCCATATCGTCACTGCCCAAAAATCGAGTGTCTACAATCTCAAAAAGGCGGTGCGCCAAGCAGGTATCGAGATAGAAAATGTGGTACTCAGCGGATACGCCTCGGCGATCGCTACCCTCAACGAGGATGAAAAGGAGCTGGGAGCTTGCGTCATCGACATGGGTGGCAGCACATGCAACCTGGTGATCCATATCGGCAACTCCATCGTCTACAACGACTTTTTGGGTGTGGGCTCCATGCATATCACAAACGACCTCTCCATGGCGTTGCATACCCCCCTCACCACCGCCGAGGAGATCAAGATCTTCTACGGCGATCTACGAGAGCCAAAAAACGACTATATCGAGATCCCTGTCATCGGCGACGAGCAGACCACCCACCAAGTTTCATTGGAGATCGTCTACAACGTCATCCACGCCAGAGTCGAAGAGACATTGATGATCTTGGCCAAATCGGTGGAAAAGAGCGGCCTCAAAGATCAGATCGGAGCTGGCATAATCCTCACAGGAGGTATGACCAAACTCCATGGACTTCGAGATCTGGCCTCGGCGATATTCGACAACATGCCCGTACGCATCGCCAAACCCAAACACCTCGAAGGCCTCCATCAAGAGCTCGACGACCCGGCTTTTAGTACCGTCGTGGGACTGATACTCTATGGGGCTGGAGAGTTCACCCCCTACGAGATCGACTCCAACAAACGGGTACGATTTAAAAATGAGGAGCGTTTTGCCGATACTGCTATGAGTAGCGAACCTCAAAGTCCCGCTCCTATGGAGAAGGAGGAGGCGGATGTACTGGAGGAGCTGACGCTCAACTTCGAAGAGGAGAAAAGCTCTTTGAAGGATAAGGTATCGAAATTCACTCGATGGATAACGCAACTTTTTTAATCATCACTCAAGGAAGGAAGCGAGATGGACGCATTCAATATCGAAGAAAGACAGCATGTGACGGGAGCCAATATCAAAGCCGTAGGTGTAGGTGGTGGCGGTGGGAATATGATAGGCCATATGATCGAACAAGGGATCGACGGGATCGAGCTGATCGTAGCCAATACCGACTCCCAAGCGCTGAGCACCTCCCAAGCCCATGCCAAGATCCAGCTGGGTGAAAAGACCACGAGAGGATTGGGTGCTGGGATGAAGCCAGAAATCGGCAAAGAGGCGGCACTGGAGAGCTACGAAGAGATCAAAGCACATCTCGAAGGTGCCGATATCGTCTTCATCTCCGCCGGGATGGGAGGTGGTACCGGCACAGGAGCCGCTCCTATCATCGCCCAAGCTGCCAAAGAGGTAGGAGCCCTCACCATCTCCGTGGTCACCAAACCTTTCAAATTCGAAGGGCGACGAAGAGCGAGACTGGCTGAAGAGGGGATCAACGAGCTCAAAAAAGAGAGCGATTCTATCGTGGTGATCCCCAACGAAAAGCTCCTCTCCATCGTGGATAGAAAGCTCGGCATACGAGATAGCTTCAAGATCGTAGACGATGTACTGGCTCGTGCGGTGGGAGGCATCAGCGGCGTGATCCTCTCTTATGGCCACAACGACATCAACCTCGACTTCGCCGACGTACAGACGGTCATGAGCCATAGAGGATTGGCTTTGATGGGTGTAGGCGAAGCACAAGGCGAAAACAGCGCATACGAAGCGATCAAAAGCGCAGTCGAGTCTCCACTACTGGACAATATGTCCATCAACGGCGCTATGGGCGTGCTGGTCCATTTCACTATCCATCCGGACTATCCACTGGTGGATATCGGCGATGCGATGGAGGTGGTCTACGAAAGTGCGGACGAAGACGCTCACGTGATCTTCGGTACCACTACCAACGAAAATATGGCCCCAGATCAGGTCAAGATCACTCTCATCGCAACGGGCTTCGAGCATCAAAATCAACAAGACGAAGCACTCAAAATCGTAAAGCCTATCCAAGAAAATATCCAGCAAATCAAACGCCGAGTCAGTGGCGGATACGAAGAGAATGAAGACATTCTCGATATTCCTACCTTCATTCGCAATCAAAGAGATTGATCAGCGAACGACCTTGATGGGTCCTTCGCTCCTTCCTTCCAAAAACTGCCTTACATAGGGATTTTGACTCTTTTGGAAATGCTCCTTGTCCCCATATTCTATGATCTTTCCGTCGTATAAAAAGGCGAAATAGTCTCCCGCTTTGAAACTCTCTTTGATATCGTGACTGATAAGTACGGAAGTGGCTCCAAGGCTTTGCTGGGTCTTTTTGATAAGCCTGGTGATAAGATCGCTGGTGATGGGATCCAGACCACTGGTAGGCTCGTCATAGAGGACGATGCCAGGATCGAGTACGGTGCTTCTGGCCAGTCCCACCCGCTTTCGCATACCACCACTGAGCTCGTCGGGATAGAGGGTGAGTACCTCTTCTGGATTGAGCCCCACAAGACGCAGCTTCTGCTCTACTTTGGCTCGTATCTCGGGCTCTTTGAGCTTCGTATGCTCTCTTAGAGGAAAGGCTACGTTTTCATAGACGTTCATACTATCGAACAAGGCTCCACTTTGAAAGAGGTAGCCGATCTTCTTTCGCATGCGAAAGACCGTCTCCTCGTCGGCCTTGGCCATATTGACATCCTCTACCCACACTTCCCCGCTATCGGGGACCAAAAGGCGCACGATATGCTTGAGGATCGTGGACTTCCCACCCCCGGAGAGTCCCAATATCACGGTGGTTTTGCCTTTGACGATATTGAGATCGACTCCTTTGAGTACCTCTTTTTGGCCAAAACTTTTTTTGAGATTTACGATACGGATGATGTATTCCACCCTTATCCTTTACAGCAAAGATAGAGTCTACGTCCAAGGAGCAGCAGCAGTGAAAGAGCCAACAATCCAAAATCTATCTCACTCGCTTTGTGAAGATTTTGAAATGCCGGATTGTCCACGATACTCTCACCCAGCGCCTGCATCGAAACGATCTGCTTAGTATAGTACAAGGTAAATAAAAATATCATCAAAAGCGCCGTACCCGCCGATGGGATCACCAACCAGTCTCGATCGAAACTTTTATAGGCATACCCTTCTTTCAAAATGATCACCAATGCTAAAAAATTGAGATAGTAGTTGGCCTTGAGAAAGATGGCCGTCATCACCAATCCCATCTGATAATGGCTTAGCAGTTGCGTACCTATATAGTCATTGATATGAAACACCACAGGCGCTACGAACGCTCCAAGCGTCAAAACCAATCCCAAGCCAATACCCAGAAGTATCAAATAACCGATATCTATCCATCTTTTCATTATCTTTTCCTCGCTATAAATCCTCTATCGAGTCCTGCCAGATCCTTGTAAAAATCCAGCGTTCCACTGAAATTTTCAAAACGCTTTTGGATCGCCTCTTTCTGATCGTACCCCATCTCACAAGCCAAAATCTTGGCTGGGCTTTGCAAAAAATATTCGATGATGCGTCCAAGTAGCTCATCTCCCCTCTCCCCTCCAAAAAGCGCCTGCGGCGGTTCGTACATCACCACGTTTTTAGGCAATGGAAAATCTTTGGCTATGTAGGGAGGATTGGAGACGATCACGTCGCACCCCCCTACCCCCTCGGCCAGATCGGAAAGCCGCAGCTCCACATCCACTCCAAATCTATCGAAATTCTTTTTGGCCAAATCGAGCGCTTTTGGATCGATATCGGTGGCGACAACTTTTAGACCAGGCAAATGGAGCTTGAGGATCGTACTGATCACACCGCTGCCCACTCCGATCTCCACGACCCGCTCCTTCCCATGCAGATGAGGCAGCAGCTCCTCGATGAGTCGCTCCGTCTCGGGTCGGGGGATGAGGACACCTGGCTCTATGAGAAATTCTTTGCCAAAGAAGCTCACCTTGCCGGTGATATACTCCAAAGGCTCGTGGAGCGCTCGTCGTTTGACCAGCTCCCAAAACCGCCCAGGTACCTCAGCCTCTGGATGGGTATGCAAATACACCCGATCTTTGCCAAGAGTATGAGCCAAAAGCAGCTCGGCCTCCAGCAAGGGCCGCTCGCTCACTTTTGCAAGCCGCTCTTTGGCTCTTTTGAGCGCTTCATCGATCCTGATCGATCCCAACACACTCCCCCTTCATCGCCTCCTTGGCTTCGCTCTGTTCCTCAAATCCCAAAGCCTTGAGCCGCTCCAGGATCGGTGGATGAGAGTGGTAAAAGAAGATATAAAGAGGATGAGAGAGTGGAAAGTGGCTGTTTTCCTCTACAAGCTTCAAAAGAGCGTTGCGCAGATTGGCCCGTCCGGCCACCTCACTGCCGTAGCGATCCGCCGCATACTCGTTTCTGCGGCTGACGAAATTGACCAGTGGCAAAAAGAAGAAGAAAAAGACGGGGCTAAGCAGCAAAAACATGGTGATGATGCTGTAAGGAGCCTGGGGCGGGATACCCACCGCTTCATACAGCGAATCTGGCAGATTGGCGAATATATAAAACATGGCAAAGAACATCACGCCAAGCATGAAGATGTTTTTGTAGATATCTTTGTGGCGAAAGTGTCCCAGCTCGTGCCCCAAGACCGCCAAAAGCTCGCTTTTGGAGAGCTTTTGGACCAGCGTATCGAAAAGCACCACCCTCTTGGTCTTGCCAAGCCCCCCGAAATAGGCATTGAGCCTCGTATCTCGCTTGCTCGAATCCACCACGTAGACCCCGCTGGATTTGAAGCCGCTTTTTTGCAAGAGCGCTTCGATATCCTTCTTGAGCTCCTCGTCTTGGAGGGGAGTGAATTTGTTGAACATCGGGGCAATAAGTGTGGGATAGAGGAAGTTGACAAGCACGATCACCCCAAAAACGAACAAAAATCCCCATATCCACCAGTTTGGTACATCCAAAATGATCCAGCTCACCACATAGACTACTACTGAACCAAAAAGCAGCACAAGTGCTCCTTTTTTGAGCTGATCTTTGATATAGAGCCCAAAAGTGGAGGTGTTGAATCCAAACTCCTCGTCGATCACAAACTTTTGATACAGATCGAAAGGCATAGTGACAAGATAGTTGATCACCAAAAAAAGATCCACGTAGACTACGCTTTTAAGAAGAGGATCGCTGATATCGATCACGCTATCGAGCCACCGCAACCCAAAACCCATCCAAAAAATGAACAATATATACTCCACGAAGGCTTCGGCTATGACCAAGCGCTCCTTTTTGAGGCTGTAACGGCCCGCTTTGAAAAATTTTGATGGCATCATAAGTACTGGTTTGCCATCTTTTGCCTTAGCCACGAAGCCCGCTTGCATCACCGATACATAAATTTTGAGTACAATATAGATCCCATAGAGGATACTGACTCCTAACATCCTTTTCCTTTTTGAAAATTTTAACTATTATACACAAATTGTTTAAGGTAAAGACCCAGAGGAAAAAGTGGGAGAAAATTATTAATTTTTTTTAAAAAGGTGATAAATGGCACTTATAGATCTCAAAAATATCAAAAAAAATTATGAAGCCCAAAAGATTTTGTGTGGGGTAGATTTCACCATCGATGAGGGTGAGCGGGTAGCGATCGTGGGCAAAAACGGTGCAGGCAAATCGACACTGATGAAGATCGTAGCAGGATTGGAGGAGTTCGATGAGGGAGAGCGAATCGTTCGGCAAGGTCTGACCATCCGGATGCTCCCCCAAGTACCCCGCTTCGAACCGCACATCACGGTCAAAGAGGCGATTTTAGAGCAGCTTACAGAGATCAACGAGGCCAAAAAAAGATATGAAGAGCTGAGCCTACAAGTAGCCGACCATCCAGAGGATGAGTCTTTGCTCCAAGAGCTCAACAAAGTGAGCAACTACCTCGACTATCACAACGCCTGGAATATGGACGAAAAGCTGGAGCGGGTGTTGGTGGAGTTCAATCTCAAAGAGTATGAAGATAGACTGGTCACCACTCTAAGCGGCGGAGAGCAGCGGCGTGTAGCATTGGCTGGACTCTTGCTGCAAAAGCCAGATCTTTTGCTTTTGGATGAGCCCACCAACCACCTGGATGTGCATATGGTCTCTTTTTTGGAGGAGATGATCTTAAAAGAGCGCTACACCATGCTCTTTGTCAGCCACGACCGCTACTTCATCGATCGCATCGCCACACGGGTAGTGGAGGTGGAGGATTGCCAACTTCGTAGCTTCAAAGGCGGCTACAACGACTACCTGCGCCAAAAGGAGGAGCTGCTCAAGAATATGCAAAAGCAGCATGAAAATCTATTGCGGCTCCTCAAACAAGAAGAGGAGTGGTTAAACCGCGGCGTCAAAGCAAGAGTCAAACGAAACGAGGGGCGAAAAAAAAGAGTGATGGAGCTGCGCGAACAGGCCAAAAAGAACCCCTCCATCATCAAGAAGATACAGATACAGCTGGAGCGAGAAAAGAAGCACTTCAACCGCGAAGATGGCGTGAGCAAAAAAAAGGTGATGTTCGAACTTAAAAACGTGACCAAATACGCTGGCGACAAGCTCCTTATCAAAGATCTGACTACCCGAATTTTACAAAAGGATACCATCGCCATAGTTGGCAAAAACGGTGCTGGCAAATCGACACTGCTCAAGCTTTTGCTGGGTGAGATAGAGCCGGATAGCGGCGTGATCAAACGGGGGGATTTCGCTATCGGCTATTTCGACCAGAGCCGCTCCATGCTCGACGACGACAAAAATCTCATCGAGACATTCTGCCCCAACGGGGGAGATAGAGTGGAGGTGTGGGGAAAAAGCATGCATGTCTATGGCTATCTCAAAAACTTCTTGTTTCCAAAGGAGTTTTTGGACAAGAAGATCGGCAGTCTCAGCGGTGGGGAGAAAAACAGGGTGGCCTTGGCGCTGCTTTTTACCAAAAAGGTGGACTGTCTCATCCTCGACGAACCTACCAACGACCTGGACATCCCTACGATCAACATCTTGGAGGAGAACCTCCAAAAATTTCCGGGCTCTGTGATCTTCGTCAGCCACGACCGCTACTTCGTGGACAAGATCGCCAAAAAACTGCTCATCTTCAAAGGAGACGGCATCGTAGAGGAGTCCTACCAAAGCTATAGCGAATACCTTGAGATCGAAAAGGAGCTAAAAGAGATCGAAAAGATAGCAAAAGAGACCAAAGAGCCAAAGCCTCAGCGTATCCGTCAGCGTACAAAAAAACTCTCCTACAAAGAGACCAAGCGACTCGAAGAGCTGCCTGGCATCATCGAGGAGCTGGAAACGAAAATCGCCCAGCTAAGCGACTGCCTCGCCGATCCAAAATGTTACGAAGAGAGAGGAATAGTAGCGATCTCCACCGAGCTGGCCCAATTGGAGGAAGAGCATGAAAAGCTTTTGGAAGAGTATATCACTTTGGAAGAAAAAAAAGAGGAGTTGGAAGGGTGATATGCTATACTTTCGCCTCTAAAAAGGAAAAGTATGCAATTTAAACTCAATAAATATATTATCGACGACATCGTCAATAGCGAACACCCAAGCGACTTCGAGACCACAAAGGAGTATGCGGTCTTGATCTTGCGCCTGCCCTATATCAAAGAGAGCAAAGTCAAAGTGATCAGTTACGCCTTTTTGATCAAGGATAGCAAAGTCTACGAATATTGCCGGGATAGCAAAGAGTTCGTACTTTTGGGCGATTTCGATACTTTATACAACTTTTTGGATGTGCGGATAGACAAAATTTTGGCCAAGATCTCCAGACTCCAGACCACCATCGAGAAGATGGAGGATAGGCTCTACGAAAATGAGATAGACTCCAACTTTCCTAATGAATGGCTTCTACTCAAAAAGGAGCTGGCCCTCATCGAGCGGCTCATGGCCCACTCCATGGTGGCTTTCCAGCGCTTTGTGAAATATTTCAAAGAAGATCTCGACGAACTGGCCTATAAAGATCTCGAAGAGCATATCGATAGAGCCTTTCGCTTCTCCAAAAGCGGTCTGGAGAAACTGGACAATCTCTACAACTTCTACCGAGCCAAAATGGACGAGAAGATGAACAGGATCATCTTCGTACTCACCATCATCTCCGCCATCTTCTTGCCGCTCACACTCATTACCGGATTTTTCGGGATGAATACCAGCGATCTGCCCTTTACACAAGGAGCACATGGCACTCTCAAAGCCACTATCTTGGCTCTGATTTTCGAAGTACCCTTCGTTTGGTGGATCTGGAAGATGATGAGGGACTAAAAGCGGTAGATATCTTTCCAAAATACCAGAGAGCTGGTGGCGTTGTTCTCCTGGATAGTCAGAGTTCGGCGAAATCCTACAAAAAGCGGCTTGGCCAAAAGTTTCTCCACACCCTCGCAGCTGCCCTGCTCCTCTATCTTCGCTCCCTCTCCTCTCCAGTCGGCAAGATATCGAAGCTGCCAATCGCTGAAAATCTTTTGAGAAGCCAAAGGTTTGTATCTGCGTAGACAATCCACACTCCTATCCCCTACTATGCCTTCGATATGGATCGTCCCTTCCAGCGGCTTTTTTGTCACATTCGCCACCACTCTTTTATACACTATTTGTCCCTCTATGTGATCGAGTACCACCACCTCTTTTGGCTCCAAAGGCTCGAAAAGACGATATGGATCGGGAGTCCCTACTCTACACTCATAGCCGATGGCACCACTTTGTTTCGAAAATTTTCGTATCGAAAGATTGTTCTCGAAGCTATCGCTACAACTATAAAAGACCGCTTTGCTCCCCTCTTTGTGAAAAAAGATACCTTCAAGAGGCTTGATGACTCCATCTTGTTGTAGATACTGAAAATAGCCATTTTTTTGGCCCATCAATTTGTAGATAGCGCCCGATTTGGCATCCACGAAGATCCAGGAGTAGTATTTGCGCTCAGGGTCTTTAAGATCCAAAGCAAATCCAATATAGATAAAATAGCCCATCATTTTCGACTCGACGATCGGTACGGCATGAGAGAGAGGCTTCCAGCCAAAGGGATTGGAGGATGAGGGCTCCGTACCCAGTAGCTCGTAGTAGCCGCTCACCTCTCCATCGTCATCGAGGGCGGCATAGATCCATTTCCCGCTCTCTCCCATCTGCACCAAAAAGAAAGCCCCGTCGATATGGAACTCTTTGGAAAGAAGATAGGATTTGAGCTCATCCACATATCCCGCCATCAAAGAGATGGCGAGTAGAAACGTCAGTACTATTTTTTTCATACTCTCATTATACCAAGAATTTCAAGATCTCCTCTTCAATCCGCTCTTTTGGCACCACCGTATCGTGGACGATAGGCTTGTCGAAAAGAGCCTTGATAGATGGAGGGATCGTAGCGCCTGTGATCTTGGCCACCTCTTCGAGCGCTTCTTTGTCTCTTTTGCTCTTGCCTGTAAGGGCTCTTAGCACTGTCGGAGCGAACTTGGTCCACTCGGCTGTGGAATAGGCGACCGTGGGAGTGGTGGAGTCGAAGAGTTTGATCGTGGTGGCGGTATGGGGATCCATCAAGTAGCCTTTGTGCAGGGCATACTCTTTGATCACATTGGCTACCTCTTCATCGGTAGAAAAATCGGCATCGAAATCCGCTTGCAGACTCTTTAGCTCCTTAGGTGTTAGCTCGTAGTAGCCTTTTTGATCGAGGCTCTCCATCAGCTCTTTTGTGCGCTTTGCTCCAAACTTGTCGAAAAGAACTCGCTCCACGTTGGAGGATTTGAGGATATCCATAGCAGGCGATGTGGTCTTTTTGAGCTCTTTGTCCCGTAGATCGTAGCGCCCCTTTTGGATCAGTTCCGTTAGCACGTTGTTCTCATTGGAAGCGATCTTAATGCGGCGGATAGGTACTCCCATCTTCTTGGCATAATACCCTCCCAAAGCATTGCCAAAGTTGCCGCTGGGGACGATGATATCGATGTCCTCTCCCATCTGCACTACCCCTCGTCGCACCAGCTCCAAGTAGCTGTGGATATGATATATAATTTGAAAGATGATACGCCCGAAATTGACGGAGTTGGCGGCGCTCAGCTTTATGCCAAGCTCTTTAAGCCTTTGATTGAAACGCGAAGAAGCCAGCAAGGATTTGAGCGCGCTTTGGGCATCGTCGAAGTCTCCTATGATGCCGATCACTTTGAGATTGCGCCCATCTTCGGTCACCATCTGCAGCCGTTGTACGTCGCTGGTCCCACCCTCTGGATAGAGGCAGGCCACCCGTACGTTTGGGCGGTTTTTGAAGCTCTCCAGCGTAGCCGGCCCCGTATCGCCGCTGGTAGCCGCCAAGATCAGATACTCCTCTTCCCGCTCTTTGGCCAAGCTTGAGAGGATATAGCCAAAAGGCTGCAAGGCCATATCCTTGAAGGCTCTCGTAGGCCCGTGCCACAGCTCGCTCACATACAGATTTGGCTCTACGTTCACCACCGGTACGGGATTGTCGGGATCGTCGAATCGGTCGTATAGATCCACGGCCTCCTTGAGCAAAGAGGGCTTTATATCGATACCGAAGCGATCCAGCATCCCAAGAGCCAATTGTTTATACGAACTCTGTAGATGCTCTTGCAAAAACTCCTCCCCAAGCTCTGGCAATCCCTTGGGTACATAGAGCCCCCCAAAGCTGGCACTCGGACTCAAAATCGCCTGGCTAAAGCTGACGACTTTTGGGTGTTCGCCGTCGTTGCCTCTCGTTTCGATAAACTCCATCACCTCACCTTTTTTTGTCGTATTGTACCAAAATGCGATCCATCCACTCCAGATACTCCTGGCTTCCTTCCTGAATCTCGATGGCGATGATCTCAGGCACCTCATAAGAGTGTAGCTCCTTTATCCGCTCCTCCACCAGCTCCATAGAGCGGGTCTTGATGAGCAGTAACACCTCGCTATCTTCTTGCAGTCCTTCCCATTCGTAGATAGAGAGGATCTGTGGTACGATATTGACGCAAGCGGCCAGCCGCTCCTCTACCAAAGTTTTGGCGATCTTTTTAGCTTCCTCGATAGTGGCGCACGTAGAAAGTACCAGCTGCATCCTAACCTCCTAAAACTTGCGTACCGATCCCCTCGCTGGTGAAAATCTCAAGAAGCAGCGAATGCTCCACCCGTCCATCGATGATATGAGCCTTTTCGACTCCTCCATCCACCGCCTCAAGACATGCATCTACTTTAGGGATCATCCCACCGCTGATGGTGCCATCTTTTTTGAGCAGCTCGATCTTTTCTCTTGTAAGAGTGGAGATGAGCTTACCCTCTTTGTCCAAGACTCCCGGAGTGTCGGTGAGGAAGATGATCTTTTTGGCCCCCAGAGCCGCTGCTACTTTGCTCGCACACAGATCGGCGTTGATGTTGTAGCCTGGGTGTCCCAGCTGGTTGCTGGCGGCTATGGGAGCGATGACGGGGACGAACTGCTCTTCGAGTAGATTGTGTACAACTGTCGGATCGATATGGTCGATCACTCCGGTGTAGCCAAACTTCTCGAAGTCCTTGGGTCTGGCGGTGATGAAGTGGGCATCTTTGCCACTGATGCCGATCGCCTTGGCTCCATGGTTGTTAAGGAGACTGACGATCTCTTTGTTGATGTCGCCACTAAGCACCATCTCCACGATCTCCATCACCTCGGCCGTAGTCACCCGCTGCCCGTCGATGAATTTGGTATCGATCTTGAGGCGAGAGAGGATCTCCGTGATCCGCTTGCCCCCGCCATGCACCACCACGGGCTTGATCCCCACGGTATAAAGCAGCAAGATATCCTCGGCGAAGCGTTCTTTAAGCTTCTGATCACTCTGAGCGCTTCCACCATACTTGATCACGAAGGTTTGATCTCGAAACTTTTTGATAAACGGCAGCGCATCAAGCAGCGTCTGAACGGTCTGAATCTTTTTTTGCATAGTACTCCTTCACATAGTTATCCACCCTCTCATAGAGCCAGTGGGGTAGCTGGAGGCTCAGTTCCAACAAAGAGAGGGGATAGCCAAATCGCTCCAGCTTCACCGCATCTTTGGCCGTGACCAAAAAGGAGTCGGGTCGCTCCTTTTGCCAAATTTTTTGCAACTCCTCTTTTGTAAAATCGTGATGATCCACAAACTCGTAGCGAGCCACAAGAGGCGGCAAAAAGGGATCGAGGCGAGCGGGATTGGCGATGGCCGTCACAAGCACCATCCGAGGCGTGGCATGACGGACTCTCACCTCTTTTACCATATCTTCTGGCTTTAGAACAATATCGGCCCTTTTGGCCAAACGAGGTGAGAGGCGATAGGGACCTGATGGGAGACACCAACTATTTGGAGTGGAGGGTTGGATCAAGATATCGAGCTTTTCGAGGCAGTGGCGAAAGCCATCGTCCAAAAAGACCACTTCAGCGCCCAGTTCCTTGGCCTTTTGGATTCCCTTGTCTCTATTTTCGCTTACGATGACACAAGCTTTTGGCAAAGCTTTGGCCAACATCATCGCCTCGTCTCCGCTTCGCTTTATATCCACTTCTATCGCTCCCCAGCGGCTCACCACCTCCACTCCTCTACTTTTTCGCCCATAGCCACGCAGTATTACGGCGGCTTTGTCGTACCTTTTGGCCAAAGCCTCTACCATAGGGCTTTTGCCACTCCCTCCTGCGACGAGATTGCCCACGCTTATCACAGGTACACCAAAATCTCTTTTTTGTGTGCAGCGGGCCAGGGAGGTGGCAATAGCACAGTAGATCCAGCTTAGAGGCAATAAAAGAGCACTCACTATCCTATGGTACCACCTGGGCCGGTACCAGGCCGCCTCGATCCATGAGCTCAGACCCGAGATCGCGCCACCTCTTTGATCTGCTCGATCACATAGGCCACATCTTCGTCACTGAGCCCTTCGTGTACGGGGATCGAAAGGATTTGCTGAAAATTACGCAACGCCTTTGGATAGTCGTTGACCCGCAAGCTGTATTTTTGTTTGTAGTAGCTCAATAGATGCAATGGAATATAGTGTAGTCCCACCTCGATACCCCGTTTGTAGAGCTCTCTGGCGAAGGAGTCTCGGTTTTTGTCTACTTTGATGATAAAAAGGGAGTAGATATGCTCGCGTACCTGCTTTGGCAGCTCGATATGGGGTGTGTCGGCCAGCTCCTTGCGATAGATGGAGACTATCTCTTGGCGTCTTTTGATGGCCTCGTCGTTTTTGGCCAGCTGCGCGAGGTTGAACCCGGCATCCAGATCATCCATCTCGTACTCCAGACCGATATCCACTACCTCGTAGACATAGCCCAGACTCCCGTCCTCACCCCACTCGCTTTTGACGATGGCGTTGGAGCGCAGCAGCCTGGAGCGCTCTTCGAGCTCCTCGTCGCTCATGGTCATCATCCCACCAGCACAGGTACTAAAACGTCTGTGGGGATTGAAGCTGAATGTGGTGATATCGGCTTTGAGACTTCCGATCTTTTGACCTTTATAGGTAGCACCCATCGCTTCGTTGGCATCTTCTATGATGAGGATGTTGTAGCGCTGGGCGATATCGTAGAGGCGATCCAGATCGGTTGGCTGCCCCGCTATATGGGAGATGATGGCTCCTTTGAGCTTTTTGCTTTTGTTTTTGGCCAAGATCTTCTCCATCTCATCCAGATCGATATTGAAATCCTCCGTATCGATATCCACGAAGATCGGCTCCGCATCGAAATGGCGCACCACTTCGGGGACGTTTGGATAGGAGTTGACACTACAAAGGATCTTGTCTCCACGCTTCAGATCGATCGCCGTCATCGCCAGATGCAAAGCCGCCGTCTCATTGACAGTAGCCACGGCAGCTTCGGAGCCGATATATCTGGCGAACTCCTCTTCGAGTCTCTCTACTTTGGGCTTTTTGGCCAAAGCCTCTTGGATCTCCTGCTCCTCTGCCTTTCCTATCGGCAGTGAAAAGAGTGGCACTTTTTTCATTACTTGCTCCTAACTTAAAGAAATTGCTTATATTATACTAAAAGTCGGCTTAATCCATCCTTCTATATTTAATGCGATCGCTTAATAGAGATAACTTTTTAAAGTGGATAATTTTTATTGACAATCCACCTCCTTTTTGGCCAAAAGCCGAATCTCGCTGCAACTAAAACCGGCCCGTTTTCTATCTTCTATGTTGAGTCCTTCCTTGCTGCCAAGAGTCCCGGGATAGACCCGCTCTACCCGCCTAAAATATTCCTTCTCCATATCCTCTATCCCAGACCTCTTGCAAGCCCAGCGAAACCACCTATCCCCCTTGGCCACATGCTCCACCTCCTCGGCCAGTATCACTTCCAAAGCCTTTTTCATCCTTTTGGCCATATCGTCTGTGAAGCGCTCCAGCTTGGCTATCATCTTGGGATTGGCATCGAGGCCATTGGCTTCAAGGTATCTGGGCACCACCGCCATGCGGCTGATGAGATCTAATGAAGCCATCGCCGCATCGAAAAGCCCTTGATGCACAGGAAAGTCTCCATATCTGTAACCAAGCTCCCCCAAAAGCTCCTCTATCATCGAAAAATGCCTGCACTCATCCATCGCCACCTCTAACCAATCGTGATAAAACTGCCAAGGAAGATCTCGGTAGCGATAGCACGCATCCAACGCCAGATCGATAGCACTATACTCGATATGGGCGATAGCGTGCAAAAGCACGGCTCTGCCCTCGGTAGTGCCAAACCGAGAGCGTCTGGGCACCTGGGTGGGTGGGACGATAGTACAGATAGCGGCGTATGAAGGACTCTCAAATACCTTTGGCTCGTCAGCTGGCTCCATCTTTACTTCACCCTTTGTAAAAGCCTCGTAAAAATTGGTACAATGTGCTATCTTTTTGGCGGGATCGCCAATTTGCAAGATCTGTTCGAGCGTAGAGAAAAATTCCATCCCAATCCTTTGGAGTGAGTATGCAAATAATCAGTCGACCCATGGGTCAGTATCAGACCAACTGCTATATCGTAACCAAAAACGGTAAAGAGTTCATCGTCGATCCGGGTGTGGGAGCTACCGAGTGGGTACTGCAAAACGTCCAAAATCCCGTAGCCATCCTCAACACCCACGGCCACTTCGACCATGTCTGGAGCAATGCCGAGCTCAAAGAAAGACTTGGCGTCCCAATTGTCATCCATCAAGATGACGCCTTTTTTCTGAAGCGAGATCAATTTGGCATCCCCATGCCAAAGAGCGAGCCAGATATCTTGGTCCAGGAGGGGCCTATAAAGATAGCTGGAGAAGAGATCACGTTTTTACACTTTCCAGGCCATACTCCTGGATGCAGCGTGATCGATTTTGGGGATTTTTGGTGTAGCGGGGACTTTATCTTTCATGGCAGTATCGGGCGGGTGGACTTTCCTTTCAGTGATCCAGAAGCGATGAAGCGAAGTCTTGAAAGATTCAAGACCATCCAAGAGAACAAGCCGATCTATCCTGGTCATGGCGAGCCCACCACCATAGCCCAGGAGCAGCGCCATGTGGACTACTGGCTACGAGCGATCTAAGATATGCCTTGAAGGAGTGTAGGTAGTGAAGCTGCCTTCAAAGACCACCTTCCCCTCCACCGAGCCCTTTACATCCACCCAGGCTCTTTTGCCCTCTTTTTTGGTGACTTGAGCTTCAAATTCTACTACATCACCTACCACTACGGGAGCCAAAAAGCGGCTCGTCGCCTCTACCAGCACCACATTTTCATCGTTCACCGCAGCCATAGCGGCAAAGTCCGCCGCACCGAAGGTAAATCCGCCATGCGCCAACCCTCGCTCATCGGCCGCCATCACCTCAGTGGTCACGAGACGCACTTTGGCGTATCCCTCCTTTAGCTTTACCACTTCACCACAGAGCGTGGGATCCAGTTTGAGGTGTGTTTTAAGCTTCATGCTTCAACTTTTCAATTCAATGAGTCTTCGCTTTTGTATCATGCGTGACCGCATCATATACCATATAGCTCAGACCTGCAATAGCGATAAGCGTAACGATAATGATCAACGTATTCATTACAGCTCCTCTAATTTGTCTATCTCGTTTAGTATTTTTTTATTGACTATTATAACACCAATTGTCGCAATAACTACGGCTATCGCGATAAAACTATTTCTGTATTGGACAAGCGCTCCTCATTTTTAAAAAGCCATCCGATAATGGAAACATCTATCGCCACCAATATACCCAAGACAACTTTGAGATAACCGATAAGCTCTTTAATCTTATCGATTTTTGCCACCAAATACCTTTTTGTAGAGCTCCTCGTCATACCCTACGATCACATCGCCATTCTCCAGCTCGATGACGGGTCGTTTGATTAGCAGATTCTCTTTGCACAACCACTCCCTTTTGCCGTTTTCATCGAGATTAAGCTCTTTGAGGCCCAGCTGGCGATATTTGGTCCCACGGGTGTTGAAGAGCTTGTCTATGCCTACCTTGGCTATCCACTCGTCGATCTTGTCGCACCCTACCGGCGTCTTTTTGAAATCCACAAACTCATATTCGATACCTCTGTCGTTCAACCACTTTAGCGCCTTTTTCACACTGCCGCAGGTCTTGATCCCATATACCTTTATCATTGGCTCTCCTTTTCGTTTATTCTATCCAAAAGCTTGGGTAGCTGGGCGATGGAGTCGATGAGGAAGTCCGGCTTGCCCTTTTGCAGATCCTGGGGCTTGAACTTACCGGTCTTGACCATGACGGTTTTCAGCCAGCAGCTTTTGGCTCCCAAAATATCGCTCTCTATATCGTCGCCCACCATCACCACCTCACTCTTTTGCAGCCCCATACTCTGGATCGCCAGATTGAAAAACTCACAATTTGGCTTGCCAAGCACCTTGGCGCTTTTGGAGCTGGCATACTCCAAGCACTTCACAAATCCTCCCGCATCGAGGCTTAAGCCATCCGTGTCTTTGAAGTAGCGGTTGATATTGGTAGCCAAAAAGCCAGCTCCCTCTTCCAAATGGCGAAAGCCCTGGTTGAGAGCTTGGTAAGTGAAGTTGGTGTAGGCGTCGCAGACCAGCACGTAGCGAAGCTCGCCCTCCAGATCCTCGAAGTACTCTTTGGCCTCGTCGGTGGCGATCACATAGGCTTTGGCCTTTTCGTTTTGCAAAAAGAGCTTGGCGGCACTCAATGCGGTAAAGAGCTCCTCCTCTTCCACCTCGAAGCCCATCTTGGCAAGTTTTTCGAGAAGTTTGGATGGAGGTATTCGGCTCGTATTGGACAAGAAGCGAACCACGTAGTGACTTTTGAGCTCTTCGAGTGCCTCTTTGGCCCCAGGTATTGGCTCACTCCCCTCGTAGAGCACACCTCCTATATCGAGCAGCACTCCATTGATCATCACGGCCTCCTTAGTTTGACATAGATCCGTCTGGGAGCGGGATACCCCTCGATCGTGCGGGTAGGATCCTTGGGATCCAAAAAGTCCTCGAGGCTTTGCCCCTCGATCCACTCGGTCTTTCGCTGCTCCTCGAAGGTGGTGGGCTTGGTGGCCAACACCTCGAACTCCTCCATCCCCGCACTCTCGCACCAGTTGCGAAGAGCGGGGATGGTGGGGACGAAGTGGACGTTTGGGATTTTGGAGTAGGTTTTGGCCGGGCACAGGGCTATCGGCTCCTCGCCCTCAATATAGAAAGTATCCAAAAAGAGCTCACCTCCCTTTTTGAGTCCTTGTCTGAGCCATTTGAGAGTCGCCACGGGATCGCTTCGGTGATAGAGCACTCCCAGACAAAAGATCGTATCGAAACGCTTGGGATAGATAGGCAGATGCTCCACTCCAAGTAGCTCGTAGGTGATGGAGCTTTGGACGAAGTGGTCGATCAGATCGAACTGGGTCTTGAAAAGTGGCGAGGGGTCAAAACCCGTGAGAGAGGCTGGAGAATGGGAGAGCATACGAAAGAGGTAGTAGCCGTTGTTGCAGCCGATATCGGCCACATCTTTGCCCTGTAGATCGAAATGGGGCTCGAGGAGATTGTATTTGATATAGCTTTTCCATTCGCTATCGATAAAAGTGCCAAAAAGCTCGAAAGGTCCCTTACGCCATGGACGCATCGTCCAAGCCGCCTCATCCACCAGCCTCTTGGTCTCTTCGTCGATCTCGCCATCCACTCGTATCACATCCCCCAGCTCCACTTCACATTCAACTTTTGGGATTTTGGCCAAAAGCTGGCGCAGTGGTGCGATATTTTTCCACTCCAGCCACTTTTGGCGCTCTTTTTTTATGCTTTCTATATTCATTTCATATACATCCTAAGATGATTTCCAATCTATTTTCAATATCGAGCATCTCTTCTTCAGTCAATACCGTCAAAGCTTGGGAGCTAATCCTTTGTACATCGATGGCTCTGATCTGGTCACATAAAATATCGGACTCTCTTTCCAGCTTATCTCGCTTTTTTATTCTCAGTCGCAAAGGATAGGCATCGTCTACAAGCTGAGTAGAAAGAGGCAGGACTATCACGGTCGGATGAGATACCTCGTTGAGCATATCCGTTTGTACTACCAGAACCGGCCTCAATTTTCCTACTTCGTTTCCTTTCCTGGGATTGAGATTGGCAAGATAGATCTCACCTCTTTTCATCATCACTCAATCCATCGAGATTAGTCGCTTCAAGCTCTCTTATCTCATTTTCTATACTTTTTCTTACTTTTAAAGAAGCCTTTTGGATCCTCTTTTTGACATTTTTTTTATAAAGATTTCTTTCATACTCCCTGATCGCTTCTCTGATAAGCTCGCTTTTGGAGATATTCAAAGTCTTGGCCAATAATGTAACTTTTTCGAAAAAATCCTCATCCGCTTTTAGCGTGATCGTCTTCATGGCATTCTCCTAACCATAGTAATACCATTGTAAGTAAAACTCGAAAATTTGTCAAACATAGTGGCCAACAAAAGCTGCATCAAAAAATTTTTATTTGATATCACTTTATGGACAAATACTCCCAAAAGCACCTTTTATGGAAATAGAATAACCGCAAACTTATTTCGTTTGTTTCGAGGTAAACCAGCTATTAGTATGTTCGCCACTAAACTAAATTCCTCGAATTTAAGGCTCACATATACTCATAGCTCTCGCTCGGTCATAGGAGGAGCGTGAAGCAAACGAAGCTGAGTAAAACGAAGTGAGTTTGCGGTCATGCCCTAAAGAGATTTTCGGTAACCGGGCGTAGGCTATGCAAGCAAGCTTGCATAGATAAATATTTATATTACAAAGAAAAGAGAAGATGACAAAGTTTAGCAAGAAGAGATCGCTGGCTGTTTCGAGAAGCTTGCTGAGTTTGAAAGCGATAAAGATATAGAGGAGATTTTCAATAGGTTAAGGCCGAAGTATCCAATTTGAGAGTATGTTGATATTTTGAAGAGATAGTACTATAATGGAGTAATGAGAGAGGCGACGAAAGAGGAGCTTGAGAAGTTTAGAGAGATTGATGGCATAATCCTTGAAGCCGTCAAAAATCTTAACGAAGATAACTTCAAAGAATTGTGGATTAATGAGAAGGAGTGCAAAAAACATATCAAAAAAAGACTCTCGGAAGGCGTTATAAAAGATGAAAGCGATTACATTGAGAAGATAAAAATCGCATTTTGTACCCAGATGAGATAATATGGAAAATATGATAGAATTTATTACAGAAGTAGCGAAATATGGGTCGATGTATTTTTTGAGAACGGGAAGCTCTCTACCGCATATGTCTTAAATTCAGAGTGGCGAGATATTCTATGCAAGGGTGATATGAGTACCTTTGAGTTGGTCGACATACCAAAGGAGGAACTAAAAAGATGAAACATAAAAAAGGAATTGATAGTCTAATCGATCTTTACAATGTTGAGTTAGAGTATGCTGATTTTAGCGAAGAAGAGAGCTATGTCTTCGAGGATTTGACTATACCAATCAGGCTTCATCTCCAAAACTTCCCAAAAGCTCTTGATAAGATCATAGAAGCAGACAAAAAGCTCATACAAGGATATGAGGCAATGCCAAAAGGGTATTTTAAAGATATTCTCAAAGAGGTCTATCTTCTTGCCAAGCAAAACGTAGAGGCGCATCAAGACGCTGCTTAGTCTTTCAACCCATCCTCTATCTCTTGCCTGATATGATCCATATCCTCGACCAAGGTTGTTACTGATGATTTTGAGCAGCTTCAAGCACTTATGGGTTCTATTGGTATAGCTAAGCTCTTTGAGTGTCTCAAGTATAATAAACTCTTTTTGGATATCCGTAATACTAAAATCTTTGTGGTATTGGATGGCAATGTCGTTAAGATCTTTGCCTCGAAATCTTCCAATCTCATCGCAAAATTTCCAAAACGACTTGGCGGTGGAGCCGAGTGGTGATATAATGATGACATGATCATCTACTGCGCGACGATGACGGAAGCAAGACCAATCATCGAGGCTTTGGGGCTGCAAAAAAAGCAAAAAGTCCCCTTTGCCATCTACGAAGGCGTCCATAGCCTCATCATCGGAGGGATCGGCAAGTGCAAGGCTGCAGCCTCGCTCTCGCATATCCTCACCCTCTCTCCCAAGCCCGTGCTCAATATAGGTCTGGCTGCAGGAGAGGAGATCGGCCAGCTCTACCACATCCGCAAGGTCATCGACGCCGATACCCACCAAGTCTACCATCTGCCACCATCAAAAACACTGCCAAACGAGAGCTGCACCACCCACTCCCGTCCAGTTGCCATTCCCCACAAAGGACTTGCCGATATGGAGGCTTCGGCCCTACTATGCACCGCCAGAGCCTACCGCCAGCCCATCACCATACTCAAAGTGGTCTCGGACCGCTTCGATCCAAAAAGCGTGGAGCGCTCCAGCCACCTCATAGCCCAAAACCTTCCCAAGATTTTAAGCCTACTTTAGCTACAATTTGCCCAAAAATATCAAGGAAAGCCAATGACTTTGCAAAAGAGCGCTACGGTAGTGGCAAGCGTGGTAGCAGGGATTTTGGTGATCATCAAGCTGCTGGTAGGTATCATGAGCGGCTCGGCAGCGGTACTTGCCAGCGCCATCGACTCGATACTCGATATCGCCGTCTCGATGTTCAACTACTTCGCCATCTCCAAGGCCGAAAAGGCTCCCAGCGAGAAATTCAACTACGGACTTGGCAAGATAGAGGCGCTTGCGGCGGTGATCGAAGGGACCATCATCACCATCTCTGGACTTTTCATCTTCTACAAGGGGCTTATGAATATCCTCCACCACCAGCGTATCGAGTACTTAGGTCCATCCATCGCCGTGATGATCGTATCTATCATCCTCACGGGAGGCCTCGTGCTTTTTCTCAACCATGTCTACAAAAAGACCAAAAACATGGTGGTCAAATCGGACGCCCTGCACTACAAAACGGACCTCTACTCAAATTCAGCCGTTTTACTCTCACTTGCAATTATCTACTTTACCGGATGGCACTGGATCGATGGAGTGTTCGGTATAGCGATCGCCCTCTACATCATCAAGGAAGCCTTCGAGCTGATCAAAGAGGGGACACTGATGCTGCTGGATGTGGCACTGGATGAGGAGATCGTGGAAAAAATCAAGCAGATCATCTCCAGCCAGCCAGAGGTGACGGCCTACCACTATCTACGTACCAGGCGAAGCGGTGATACTAACTTTGTGGATGTGCATGTGGTGTTCACGCCGGAGATCTCGCTTATGGACGCCCATAGCGTATCGGATAGGATCGAGGAGCAGATCAAGCGGCTCGATCCCAACTCCAAATGGCACTTCACCATCCATCTCGACCCTTACGACGACTCACCACACAAAGATTAGCGAGCCAGCTCTACGGCTCGTTTCTCTCGGATCACGTTGACCTTGATCTCTCCTGGGTACTGCACGCCAGCTTCTATATCTTTGGCGATCTCTTTGGCCAAAAGGACCGCTTCGTTGTCCGTGACCAGATCGGCGTTGACGATCACACGCACCTCCCGACCGGCATTGATGGCGTAAGCCTTTTTGACGCCGGGCTTGGAGAGTGCGATCTCTTCTATCGCCTGGACTCGCTTGAGAAAGGCTTCGAGTACCTCTCGCCTGGCTCCAGGTCTCGCGGCGCTGAGGGTATCGGCGGCGCAGACGGCTGCTGCTTCGATACTGCGTGGTTCCTCATGGCCGTGGTGGGCATAGATGGCGTTAATCACCGCATCAGGCTCTTTGTAGCGCTTGCAGATCTCGGCTCCCAGATCCACATGGCTACCGCTATACTCATGCGTCAACGCCTTGCCGATATCGTGCAGCAGACCGGCTCTTTTGGCCAAGACCTCGTCTCCTCCCATCTCGGCCGCCATGATACCGGCCAGGTGCGCCACCTCCAAAGAGTGGCCAAGGGCGTTTTGGCCGTAACTTGCTCGAAACTTGAGGCGACCGATGAGCTTGAGAATCTCTGGATGGACGCTACCAATTCCCAAGTCGATGACGATATTTTCTCCCTCTTCCAAGAGCTGCTGATCGAACTCCTCCTTGACCTTTTCGTAGATCTCCTCGATACGAGCCGGCTGGATACGACCATCTTCGACGAGCAGCTCAATCACTTTGGTAGCGATCGCGCGGCGATAGAGATTGAAGGAGCTAAGAATGATGGCGTTTGGCGTATCGTCGATGATGATATCCACACCCAAAAGCATCTCGAGCGTCTTGATGTTTCGCCCCTCTTTGCCGATGATTCGCCCTTTGATGTCGTCGCTTGGGATACTGACAGTGTTGATGAGGCGCTCAGCCGCAAACTCCCCGGCATATCTGGTAGTGGCCTGAGCGATGATGTAGTTGGCTCGCCGTTTGGCCTCTCTTTTAGCCTCCTCTTCGTACTTTCGTACGATATTGGCGATGTCGGCTCTACTCTCCTCCTCCACCTTTTGCAGCACCAGCTCCCTTGCTTCTTCCATCGTCAGACCCGCTTGCTGCTGCAAGGCTTCCAGCACTTCATTGTACTTCTGGGTATACTCCTCTTTGAGGCGCTTATACTCCTCTTCCAGCTTTTGGATCCTCTCTTTTTCAGCCTTGAGTTCTTGCTTTTCCAAGGTGATGTGCTTGAGTTCGTCCTTGAACATCTGCTTCAAGGACATCTCTTTTTCCATCAGCTCATCGAAACGCTGGTCGTAGTCACGCTTGAGCTCCTCGAGCTTGCGCTCGAAATCTCTTTTTAGAGCCAGTTCGCTCTTTTGCAGCTGCAGATGTGCGTTTTGCAGTACCTTTTCCGCTTCGTGTTCTATCGCTTTGGCTTTCGCCTTGGCTTTTTCTTCATAAATTTTAAGTCTATCCTTTTCGATCTTTTTGGATAGTAAATATCCTGCAGCGCCACTGATGATGGCGGCAGAACTTCCTACTAAAATCTCTACCCACATGGCTATCCCCTCGTACTATTATTTTTTTCGGGGTTATCAAAAAATCTCCTTGTACATCATACTCGTCCGTCACCTTTTGGCTTGTCGTACATTCCCGTTTTTGCACGAAGACCACTGTGGGTCTGTAGTGCAAACGGGCAAAAAATCTATCATACATCCCTTTACCAAAACCGACGCGACGAAACTCCCCGTCCACCCCGAGGACGGGAACGATGGCCAGATCTATTCGAGCTTTGAAAAAAGAGTTTGGAGGCTCTTTGATATTGAATCTTTTCGTCTGTAAAGGTAAACGCAATTTTACCATTTTGAAACTTTCACCTTGCATAAAAGGGACAAATATGTTGTTTCTATGGCGAAGTTTCATAAAAAATTTTAGTAGTCGCGGCTCATGCTCCATCGGAATAAAGACCAAAATATTCTTCGCTTGCAGATATCTTAGCAATTGGCTAAGATTTTCTATCAAATTCTTATCAGACTTTTTACTATCTTTTCTAAAAAGCCTCCGTTTACACTCTTTGCGAAACCGATCTTTATCCAACCGCATCTTAAGCCTCGTTTTACTATAATGTCTATTCATTTTACAACAAAAGGGAGAATTTTGAAAGAGATAGTTGTTTTCATGATCATTCTATCCCTCTTCAGCGGTTGTGAAAAGGCTAAGGATCGGCCAAAACAGACACATCCCGCAACACACACCCAAGCTTCTATCTCCAAGCCCATATCGCCACCCGTTTTCACCTTCCAAGATATCAATGGCACAAAAGTGCAGATGCGACTCGATGAGAAGACCCTCCAAATATCCGACAATCCAAAAGTGGCTATACTCCTTTTTCTCACCTCCTGGTGCCCATCGTGCAAAGCACAGATACCGGAACTCCAAGAGATAAAAAAGCAGTTTGGCCAAAAGGTGCGTATCTACGCCTTTTTACTCGATCGACCTCAAGATCCTAAAACTTTCAAATTCCAAGAGGGTATTGACTTTTTTCTCTCCACCAGCTATAAAGAGAACGAACGATTCGCAAAACTCGCCTACGAGCGTGTCCACGCTCCGGCCAATATGCCGATACCTTTGATGATCGTTTTAAAAGATGGCAAATATTTCATCCACTATATCGGGGCGACGCCTTTGGAGATTTTGCGAATAGATATCGAAAAAGCGCTGGGAGAGTGAGATGTTTGGATTTATTAAAAAAGCACTCAAAAAAACTGTAGAAAACATTGAAGAAAATATCCCCAAAAAGAAGAAGTGGACCACACCCGAAGAGATCGAGGAGCTTTTGATAGAAGCGGATGTGGAGTATGATCTGATCGAAAAGATCCTGGCCTCTCTTCCATCCAAGATCAACAAAGTGGCTCTCAAAAACGAGCTACTTTTTCTTTTCAAACCGGCCACCCCTCCACAAGTGGATGTGAAGCCTTTTGTGGAGCTGATCCTCGGAGTCAATGGTGCGGGCAAAACCACCACCATAGCCAAGCTGGCCTACCGATACAAACAAGAGGGCAAAAGCGTGATCTTTGGAGCGGCCGATACCTTTAGAGCCGCTGCCATAGAGCAGCTGAGCCTCTGGGCAAAAAAGCTGGATGTGCCCATAGTGGCCACCAGACAAGGACACGATCCAAGCGCCGTAGCATACGATACGATCCAAAAGGCCAAATCCAAAGGGTATGACCACGTCCTCATCGATACCGCCGGACGGCTCCATACCCAAAGCAACCTGGCAGAAGAGCTCAAAAAGATCGTGCGCGTCAGCGACAAGGCGATGCCAGGAGCTCCACATCGCAAACTATTGATACTCGACGGCACCCAGGGCAACTCCGCCATCAGCCAGGCCAAAGCCTTCAACGATATGGTGGGCGTGGACGGGATTGTCGTCACTAAACTCGATGGCACGGCAAAAGGTGGAGCACTGCTGAGTATCTCACACGAGCTGGGTCTGCCCATATTGTATGTGGGAACGGGAGAGAAGATGGAGGATTTGGTGCCTTTCGATCCAAACGAGTATGTGGAGACCATCCTTGACGCGATTTTTGAGTGATGTCGACTCACTTTTTTATATAGGGGTAGGAGTTATCATATTGTTCTATGTGGGCGTAGTGATTGGACGCTTCAAGGATGAGCGGATCGATCTGGACCAGCACAAATGGATCGTTTTGAGCTATATCGCACTGATGGTACTCACTATCGTTTTGTGGCGATATATCTTCGATATGGTGCTGGGGCCAAAAGTCCTGGAGATAGTCTCCCCAAAAATCGAGGTGGAGTGATGGCCAAGAAGAGAAGCCTTTTTGAGTGCCAGGCCTGTGGCCACAAAAGCGGCAAATGGATGGGCAGATGTCCAAATTGTGGGGCGTGGGAGAGCTTTTTGGAGCTCAGTGACGAGCAAAAAAAGGTCTTGGATAAAATCGACAAAGCCCCGACAAGTGCCGCTTTGCCCATCACCGAAATAGGCGAGGAGCGAGTGGAGCGTATCCCCACGGGCAGCGCGGAGCTGGACCTGGTCCTGGGTGGAGGACTGGTGAGCGGCTCGCTGGTGCTGGTAGGCGGGAGCCCGGGAGTGGGCAAATCGACTCTACTACTCAAAGTCTGCGCCAATTTGGCCAAAAGTGGCAAAAAGGTACTCTATGTCAGTGCCGAAGAGTCTGCCGGACAGATCAAGATCCGAGCCAACCGCATCGAAGCCAACCACCCCAACCTCTTCTTGCTCAACGAGCTGGTGCTGGAGAACATCCTGGCCCACCTCCAAAAAGAGCACTACGACCTGCTGGTGATCGACTCCATACAGACCATCTACTCCGAAGAGATCCCCTCGGCCCCCGGGACAGTCAGCCAGGTCAAGGCGGTGACATTCGAGCTGATGCGTACGGCCAAATCGATGATGTTGCCAATATTTATCATCGGCCACATCACCAAAGAGGGCTCCATTGCAGGTCCCAGGGTCTTGGAGCATATGGTGGACACCGTGCTCTACTTCGAAGGGGACAGCTCCAATGAGCTAAGACTGCTAAGAGGCTTCAAAAATAGATTTGGCTCCATCAGCGAGGTGGGAATCTTCGAGATGACCTCCAAAGGACTGATGAGCGCCAAAAATATCGCCAGGAAATTTTTCGATCGCAAACGCTCCCAAACTGGCTCGGCAGCTACGGTGGTGATGGAGGGCAGCCGCCCGCTCATCCTCGAAGTCCAGGCTCTCGTAGCCGAGAGCGGCTATCCCAGTCCCAAGCGAAGCACCACGGGATACGATGCCAGCCGCCTTACCATGCTGCTGGCGCTACTCGAAAAGAAGCTTGATCTGCCTTTCAATCAATACGACGTCTTCGTCAATATTGCCGGCGGGATCAAGATCACCGAGACTGCCGCCGACCTGGCGGTGGTAGCGGCGATTTTGAGCTCTTTTCGCAACCGCCCACTGAGCGAGGAGACGATATTTTTGGGCGAGGTGGGTCTGACTGGGGAGATCAAAGAGGTGATGATGCAAGATCTGCGTCTCAAAGAGGCGGCGAGTCAAGGCTTTAGCAAAGCGGTGGTGCCGGCCAAGCCACTCCAAGAGACCCCTATCAAGACCTTCGTGGTCGATAGTGTAGAAAAGATTATCGACTGGATGTAAGCCTAATCAAAGGAGAAGAGATGAAAAAATGCAAAGCCCATATCGCGATGGAAGAGAGATACTCTAAGCTGGAGCTGGACTACGACTCACTGGAAGAGAAGAAGCTGATCTGCGACAGCGTCAACGATCTTGTGGCCAAATACCAGATCTCTCCCCAGATCACCATCGAACCCAAAGAGGTGGGCAAAGGGGAGTACGTGATCGAGTTTCACGACGACTACGATAAGAAGGCTGGGCCCTTCTTCGAAGAGCTGATCGAGCGCCTGGGGGTATCCTGCGACTGATCACCAGTCGAGGAACAGAAAGAGACTCGAGAGGAAATAGTTGGCCGCGAATATCGTCATAGCGGCATAGACTACCGATTTGGTGGTGGCCAGCCCCACTCCCCTCGCACCCCCGCGTGTAAAGTAGCCGATATAGGTGCCGATGATACTCATCAAATAGCCAAAGACCACCGCCTTGATAAGCCCCGTGCCAATATCGCTAAACTCCAAATAGGTGGTGATGGTGTTTTTATACGATGTGGGGTTGACGCCCAGAGCGTAGGTGGAGATAAGGTAGGCAGCCACATTTCCCAAAAAGACGAACAAGATCACCAAAAGAGGCGTGGAGATGGTGGTAGCCACCACTCGGGGAATGATGAGATACTTCTTGCTATCTACCGCCAAAGTGTCTATAGCATCGATCTGCTCCGTCACTCGCATGGTCCCCAGCTCCGCCGTCATGGCGCTAATGGCCCTGGAGATAAGCATCAGTGCCCCAAAAACGGGCCCAAGCTCCTTGGAGATGGAGACGAAGATGGTATACCCCATAAACTCCTCGGCTCCAAACTTGTGAAATCCGTGGTAGAGCTGGATCGCCTCCACAAGCCCCGTAAAGATCGCCGTCAACGAGATCACGAAGACCGAGCCCACTCCCACGATCTCCATCTGCTGCAATGTCTCTTTGATGCGGTAGGGCGGCTTGAAAAAGAGGGGCAAAAGCTTGAACTCGAAAATCAAAAAGACCCCAAATCCCTCCAGTGACCTATACAACTGCACAAAAGGCAAACCCAAATAGTAAAAAATCGTCTGCATACCACCCTCTTTGGAAAATCTACTATAATAATATCAAAAAGGGGCTAAATGATAGGCATCGATCTGATCGAAATCGAGCGGATGGAGCGACTTTTGCAGCGGTTTGGCCAAAAGGGGCTGGAGAGATTTCTGCTCCCATCAGAGATAGAGCGCTGCCATAGCGCTCAAAGCGCAGCAGCACTGTGGGCGGCAAAAGAGGCGATAGCCAAGGCACTCGGTACGGGGATCGGAAAAGAGGTGGGATTTAAAGACATCGAGATCATCAAAGATGAGCGGGGAGCTCCAAAAGTGCGGTTGGATCCCAAAGTCCAAGAGGCTTTTGGGATCGAAGAGGTGGCGATCTCACTCACCCACGATGGGGGATTTGCCGCAGCAGCGGCTATCGTAGTGCGATCACCCTCCTCCAGTAAAGCCTAAAATCTCGATCTTGTCCCCCTCTTTGGGACGAAATTCTTGCCACTTCTCTTTTTTGACGATCTGCATATTCACAGCCACCGCCATCGTCTTCTCCTCCACCCCCAGCATCTTCAAGATCTCACTGATCGTGGCGTCTTTTGGGATATCGTACTCTTTAGCGTTGATCGTCACCAACAACACAGGCTCCTTTTGTAAATGGTTGCATATATTGTGCCACCAAAAATCTATGTTTGGCGTAGGCGAGCTGACAAGGGGTCATTCCTAATCTATTTTTAATGTTTGGATCGGCACCGAGCCCCAGCAGCAGATCGATCAGCTTCACATCCCCCATATAGGCCGCTTGATGTAGTGGTGTGATGCCGTATCGATTTTTGGCGTTGATGTCGGCATCATGAGAGAGCAAAAACTTGACTATCTTGATGCGTCGCTGCCCCACGGCGTAGTGCAGAGGTGTCATAGCGTTGTTGTCCTCATCCTCCACATCGGCCCCTTGGGAGACGAGATAGCGCACGATCTCGAGATTTCGCATCTTCACAGCCATAATGAGGGGGGTGATGCCCGCTTTGCTGGCCGCTTCGATATCGGCACCTTTTCGCACCAGCTCCTTGACTCTTTTCAAATCACCTTTATAAATCGCCTCATGCAGCTTGGTCCAGCCGTTGACACTATCGGCCCATACCGCCAAAGAGAGCAACAGCGCTTTCCATACTCTTTTCATATTTCACTCCTTTTGGAGTATTGTAGCAAAAAATTATCATTTAGTAAATTTTACCATCTTGAAGCGCTCCCCCATCATGGAGGGATTGATGAGCACCTTCACCTTTTCGAGCTCTTGCTTGTAGAGCTCATATCCTCTTTTGTCCAAAATCTCTTGCAACAGCTCCATAATCCCAAAATCGACCAGTGCCGCCAGCTGGGTCTGGTAGCGCTCCTTTTGCCAGCCGGCCTCTTTAAAAGCATCGATGAGATGGGAGAAATTGACATCGTAGGTGATGTCGCTTTGGCCAAAAGCGCTCTTGATATCCAGCTCTTCGTCGAAAAAAGGATAGACTCTGTGCTTGGTATAGACTCGGATGCTAAAGTCGTTGCGCACCGACAAATCACCATAGTCGAAGGTGACGAACTGGGCTTTTTCGAAAGCTCTTGCCAACTCCTTGGCAAAGCGCTCATATCCTATCGCCACCTCCCCCTTGGTTTGGTCATACTTTTGGGCAATTTTCGCCACCTTTTCGTCCATCTGCCCCCACTTTATCCCAAAATTCTCCACATAAGCCATCTGCCCTTTATGGATAAGCTCACAAGCAAAGGCATCGAAGATCTCGTTGGCCACCACAAAGCCCTCTTTTTCTTCTATCTCCTCCAATGAGCCAAAGTGCTCCAGCCGCACCGCATCACCGAAGCTTTGTTTGAAATACTCTTGCTGGATGGCTCGAAGATTTGCAAAAGGCTCCATGATCCCAAATCGAAGAGTCTTTATGAGGCTTGGATCGAAAGTATAGAGAAACTGCACGATGTCGGCCAGCAAATACCCCTTGTGCGCACCGATCTCGAGGATCAAAGTATCCCTGCCAAGCTTACCTGCTTGGATCTGCCGATAGATATGTTTGGCGATCGCTCCGCCAAAAAGGGGCGTAGCACTCACTGCCGTAAAAAAATCCCCCTTCTTTCCAATCTCTTTGAAAGTACTGTAGTAGCCCTCTTTCCCATAGAGCCACTCGGTAAAAAACTGGCTAAAACGCATCTATCTCCTTATACAGCCGCAATAGCTCGATCTGGCGATCGATATCGTAGATCTTTTGGTCCAGCCGCCTCACTTGCAAAGAGTTTTGCAAGGTTTGTACATCGTAGCTGGTCTTCTCTCCAGCTTTGAAAAGATCTTTGGTCTGGCGCAAAAGATTGGTGTAGATCTTTTCATCCTCTTTAGCCAAAGCGATTTTTTTATCCAGTAGATGAAGAGTTCTTAGTGCCTTCATATAGAGGTTTTGCCGCTCTCTTTTGGCCTGAGCCAGCTTGTTGGTAGCTTGCAAGTAGGTGATCTTGGCCTTTTGGATCTGCTTGGGAGCATTGAAATCCCACAAAGGCATAGAGACTCTAAATCCATAAGTATGGTAGTGATCTTGGTAGCTGTAGGCCGGAAAGTAGAGACTACCTCGCATCCTCTGATAGTCATACTCCGCCATCACTGAAAGAGTCGGCAAATATCTGGCGATACTCATCCAGCGATAATATTTGGCGGCTTTTATCTTGGCTCGATGCTCTTTTAGGGTGAGATTTTTGGCCAGATAGCTCTTTTGCGGCACGAGCGCAAATCTCGGCAGTTTCGCTGGCACGCCATCACTCAAGTCATGCAGACTTTTCTTTAGCTGCGCCTTTTGCTCCAATAGATCCAAAAGGGCAAGCTCCTTGGCGTTTTTTTGCAAAAGTGCTTGATCCAAAAAGGTGCTATCGAGCGTGCCGGCGAGGTAGGCATCCTCTTTGACCTTCACATCGATATGAGCGTTTTGGATCAAGAGCTTCTGCTTTTGGATGCGAAGATCCATTTGGCGCAGCTTGTAGGCCAGCTCGATCACGAGAGCTATGAGATTTTTGCGGCTCAGCTCCACTCCATAGAGGCTGGCTATTTTCTTGGCGTTGGCATACTTGATAGCCGCCCAGATCCCGCCACTTTTGAATATGGACTGATCGAGGCTTATACGAAAGCTCTTGAGCTCTTGATTTGGAAACTGATCCCCTTTTTGGTACAGATAGCTCATTTTGATGGGACTTAGCCAACTATCGTGCAGCTCTTTGGCTTCCGTGATAGCCGACTCTTTTTGTAGCTGCAGCTCCTGCTCTTTAAGCTGACTGAGCCACCCTCCCATCATCGCAAGAGGCAGCGCCAAAAGGGCCAGTCGCCTCATAGACACTCCAGCGCTCGCTCGAAGCGTCCCAAGCCCTCGTCGATCTCCTCTTTGGTGATGGTAAGTGGTGGCAAGAAGCGCACGGTATTGCGCCCAGCTTTAAGCACCAGCACCCGCTCCTCAAAGGCCTTTTGGATGATCTGACTTTGGATATCGGCCTCTTTGGCCCGAAGACCTCGCATCAGTCCCAGCCCCACCTCTTTTTCAAAAAGATTGGAAAATTTATCGGCGATGGCTTTGAGCCGCTCTTCGAAGTAGATCATCCGATGGTCCAGGCTTCCTCGCTCTTTTTCCTCTTCCAAAATATCCAACACCTCCAAAGCGGCTCTGGTGCTAAGGTAGTTGCCCCCAAAGGTGCTGCCGTGATCTCCTGGAGCAAAGATATCTTTGAGCCTGGTCATCACAGCCCCTATAGGCACGCCGCCACCAAGCCCCTTGGCCAAAGTGACGATATCTGGCTCGATCTCGTAGAGGTTACTGGCCAGCAACTCACCCGTGCGGTAGATCCCTGTCTGGACCTCGTCCACGATGAGGAGGATATCACGCTCTTTGAGAGTCTTGGCCAGCCGCTGTACCGCTTCTTTGTCCTGGGGCTCCACGCCCCCTTCGCCTTGTATGAGCTCGATCATCACAGCCACCGTATGATCGTCGAGCAGCTGGGGTACTTGCTCTATATCCTCGGCATATACAAAGCCATCCGGAAAGGGACCAAAATAGGTATGCATCGCCTCTTGGCCCGTAGCTTTGAGGGCGGTGATGGTGCGCCCATGGAAGGAGTGCTTGAGGGTGACGATCTTGTAGCGCTTGATCTGGCCGTCCACCTCTCCATACTTTCTGGCGATCTTGATCGCTCCTTCGTTGGCTTCGGCCCCACTATTGGCAAAGAAGAGCCGCATATCGTAGCCGCTTAGCTCCACAAGTCTTTTAGCCAAAAGGGCTTGAGGCTCGATGGCAAAAAGATTGGAGATATGGATGATCTTTTTGGCCTGATCGCAGATCGCTTTGGAGAGCCTCGGATTGGAGTGGCCCACGCTCACCACTCCGATGCCACTCGTTAGATCGATATAGTCTTGGCCTGTATCGTCATAGAGGGTGGCGTTGTGGCCGTGGGTGAAGTTGACATAGTTTCTGGCGTAGGTATGGAGCACATACTCTTTATCGATCGCTTCTATGTTCATTGGCTTTCCTTTTTGAGATTGACTTTGACCTCTTGGAAGATGGCGTTGTTGCCGTGGTTGTCTGCATGTGGTGGGGTGACATGGTTGATGGCGCTGCCGCTGTAGGCCAGGACGCTGTCATCTCTCAATTCGGCCAGGAGCCGCACCTCCATCGTTACCGCTCCCCATTTGGAACTCACCACTACTTTATCTCCATCACTAAGCCCACTTCGCAACGGCACATAGAGATAGGGGTCTCGCTTGAACTGAGAGTTGATGGCGTTTTTGGCCTTTGGCGTAAGTAGAAAATACTCCCCACCCAGCCTGTCAAACTCATCCTCCACCTCGTCGATAAAACAAAAGGGCTCCTCGAAGCCCTCCTTGTATGGAATCTCCTCGAAGCTTGGCAGTACGTAGTACTCTCCTTTTTTTCTCAGCTGCTTGGTGAAGTGCTCGATATACTCCTTTTCTTCTTTGAGCCCATCCAGGCCAAATCGCCCCATCAGCTCTCTTGTCAGCTCATACTCGCTCAAGGCTTTTGCATTATCCTCAAGCTTTGGCATCAGCTCTACAAACTCGTGCCCATAGCTAAATCTGATATCCTCTTTTTGCAAGAAATTTTTGGCCGGAATCACCAGATCGGCCAGCTGGGCTGTCTCGTCATCATAGAGCCCGAAAACCACGGTAAAGCTCTTTTTGAGCCCCTCCACCACCTTTTGGGTGCAAGGGTGAGTGACAGCTGGATTGGCTGCTTGGATGAAGCATAGATCATACGCCCCAAAATCGACCTCCGGCTTGGCCACCCGCTTGGCCTGGACTCTAAAGGGATCGTCGAGCATCAGTGAGGTATCGCCCAAAAAGCTCACACCACACCCCTCCTTGCCAAAAAGACCCAGCATGGCAGCAAGACTGTCGATCGCTCGCACCACCTCCGTGCCGTGGGCGTACTTTTGCACCCCATTACCCACCAATATCACTGTCTTCATATCGATCATCAGCTCGGCCAGCGTAGCGATATCGAGCAGATCCACCCCGATCTTGTCGGTGGTAGGCACCATCCTATAGCTTTGGATGAAATCGGCGTAAAAATCGAAATCCTCCGTACGCTCCTCGATAAAGCTCTCATCCTCTTTGTTTTGCATATAGACAAACCGCGCCAACATACAGGCAAGCTCCAGATCGGTCCTTGGGGAGAGCTGGATATGCATGGCGGCGTTTTTGGCCAGATTGGTCCTCACTGGATCGATCACCACCAATGTTTTTCCTTCCAAAAATGGCAGCAGATGGTGGTTGGTATAGCCAATGTTTCTACCCCACACGATCACCAGTTCGCTTCTTTGGATCTGCTCAAGAGGCAAGATGAGATTTTTGCCCCTCCCCTTCTCGATCCCCAACTGCCCCGCTGCGTCGCAGAGGCTGCCTGTGGTGAGGGTCGCTCCGATGGAAGCGAAGAATAGATCGCTCACCGCTTGCATCTTACCCACATTGCCGCTGCCTCGGTAGTGGAGGATCTCCTCGCTTGATTTGATCTTCTCTTCCAAGATACCCAGCGCCTCATCCAATGAGATCTCTTGGCCCTGGTATCTGGCGGAGTCTAATTGCGGGTAGTCGAAGTAGTGGTTGAGCTTGTAGCACAGATGCCCTCTGGTAAAGGGGTGCTCGGGATCTCCTTTGAGTCTGTTTGGCTCATATAGCACACTGCACGCATCGTAGCAATCTAAAGGACAGGCAGTTTTTTTCATCGTATCTCCACTTTGATAAATTGATTAAAAAGTTTGGGAGCTGGTAGTATCAGCTCGGCTCTATATTGGGTGATGTAGTTTTGGTCGGTGATTTTGAGTAGTTTGGCAAATTTGAGGTCGGTATGCTTGCCGTTAATATAGATAGCTTTATGGTCAAGATCTCGTATCTCTTGCGGTGTGAGATAGAGTACGGCTCTGGCCTTGGAGATATCGGCCACATCCACCAAAGGAGCGCCCAAAGCGGCCATATCACCACGTCTTGGATAGACTTTGTAGACATAGCCGCTCACTTTGATGTTTTTCTTAGCGATCAGATCTTTGGTGCGGGCGATGGAGAGCTCGATGTCACTTTGGCTCATCAAAAGATTTTTGAGCTTCTCCTTAGCCCCCAAGTAGCTGTTTTTGGCCAAAAGATAGGCCGCTTTTCGCTGATCCTTTTCGTAGCGTGACTTGGTGGAGAGGTTTTTGATCCGCTCGTAATCTCTTTGGCGAAGCTTCATCGTCTCTTGGAGGTTGGCTACGCTTTGTCGGGTGATCTGGATGATATCACGCAAGAGTGCGAGCTTGGTCTGGAGCGCTTGGAGGTTGGCCCGATCGATCCTGTCGTCGAGCCTTACCACCAGCCGCTTCTGTACATTTTTACCCTCGAGTCGCTCGTTGGCTTCCACCACCGAAGCCGCCACAGCCGCTTTGATATGGTAGAGCTCCACAGGCTCCAGGCGTACGGTGTGGACCTTGGCCATTAGTAGAGTCGCGATACACAAAAGAGTCAGATACCTCATCACACGTTCCTCGAAACCGTTAGTGGTGTATTGTACTATAATTATGCCCATCAATTGAATGGAAAAGAAGAAGTTATGTTGGAAAAATATGAACGATTAAAGAAAAGTCTCAAATCCCACATCTTTGGCCAAAACGATGCGATCGAACAGCTGGTGAAGGCTTTGATACATGCGGAGCTCTCCCCGGTGCCGCAGAAGTTCAAAGCGCTCTTTACCTTCATCGGCCCTCACAACAGCGGCAAACTCTACACGGCCACCCTACTGCAAAAGTATCTAAAGGAGTACGAGGCGATCAAAATCTTCGATATGGCCCAATATACCGAACCCTCGGACGAAAAGAAGCTCATAGGTCCAAAAGGGGAGCTCACACTTTTCGTCCAAAGCCACCCCAAATCTATCGTGGTCTTCAAAGATATAGAAAAGTGCGACAACTCCATCCAGCTCTCACTCCTGGCACAGCTGCACTCCACTACGCAAACGGAAATCGATTTTGGCCAAACCTTGATCATCTTCACCACTACACTGGGCTCCTCTTTGATCAAAAAAGAGGATTTTTTGAAATTTTACAAAAAAGATCCCCTCAAAGCCCAGGCAAAACTGGTGGAGTTCATCGCCAAAGAGAAAAAGATCATCTACGATGTGATGGAGAGCGCCATCGATCCAGAGCTACTTTCTCTCATGGTCCAAAACTACATCATCTTGTTCCATCCACTGCGTTTGAGATCTTTGATCAAAATAGCCGACAAGATACTCAAAGAGACGATCCATACCCTCCAGACCAGACTGGATCTACGTATCAAGATAGCCGACAAGAGAGTGGTGGAGCTGCTGACACTCTCGTTTGCACCCTATCTCAACGCCAGACGCCTCCACAAAAAACTGCCCGATCTACTCATCGATCTGATCCAACCAGCTCTTGGCAAGGGGAAAAAGATCCTCATACAAAGCGATCCTGCTTTGCAGAAGCTGCTGGAGAGGATCGATGATGAGTTTTTGCAAAGCATGGTGCGCAAAAACGAGACACTGCAGCTCAAATGGAAAATCGAAGAGGAGGAGGTGATCCATCTGCTATGCACCCACGCTACCATCACCAAGCTGCCCTACTTCACCGAGCCTACCGAGAAGCCCTACATCGGCTACTCCTCCATCTGCTTTGGCGATATCGCCGGCCAAAAACAGGTCAAGGAGAGTCTCAAAGAGATCGTACGCATCATCAAAGAGCCCCGGATCGTCAAGCGCTTCGATATCTCCATGCCAAAGGGGCTGCTGCTACATGGACCCAAGGGGGTGGGCAAGACACTTCTCGCCTACGCATTCGCTAAAGAGGCGCAGATGCCTTTTGTGATGCTGGCAGGATCGGATCTGTACGATGTCAATCTCATTCAAAGCGCCTACCAAAAAGCCAAGGAGCTATCCCCCGCCATCGTCTTTTTGGACGAGCTCGACGGCAAGGAGGATATCCCCATCCCCTACGACACCATAGCCGCTCAGATAGACGCGGTGAGTGACGAGGAGTATGTCTTCACCATCGCTACGGCCATACACCTCGACTCCATAGACAAAAACCTACTGGCCAGCGAGCGCATAGATATCCTCATCGAAGTGCCGGAGCTGGACATGGAGGCGCGCAAATACTTCGTAAAAAAGATCCTCAAAAAACCCAACGACGGCAAGATCGATATAGACCGGGTGGCACGGTATATGAGTGGTCTTAGCGGCTACGAGATGCAAAGGGTGGCGAAAGAGGCGGCCTTGTACGTGATCAGAAAGAATCTCTCCTACATCACCGAAGAGATCCTCATCGAACAGATCAACAACATCAAATATGGCCAAAAGATCGATAAAAAACGTATCCGAAATCCAGAAAAGGATCTGCGCAAAACGGCCTACCACGAGGCAGGCCATGCGGTACTGAGCTATCTACTGCTACCAGACATAAAAATAGAGCAAGTCACCATCACTCCCCGCGCCGAGGCATTGGGATTTGTCTCCTATAGCGACGAATTTATAGCCAGCATCTCCAAAGAGGAGCTCTTCAACGATATCTGCGTAGCCCTGGCCGGACGTATCGCCAAGCTCAAGAAATTTCCCGAAGAGGGTGAAGACACCGGAGCCGCTCAAGATCTGGAGCAAGCCACCTGGGAAGCATACAACCTCATCGCCACCTTCGGGATGGATGAGGAGATCGGATATATCCACATCGACACGCTGGTGCAAAACGTGGATAGAGATCTCTACAAATCCTTGATCGAGGAGCGCATCGCCCACTGGATCCAAAAAGCTCGCCAAAAGAGCGAGGAGATGGTGATAGCCCACTGGGACAAGATCGAAAAGGTGGCCCAAGCCCTCATCCAAAAGGAGATGATCGACGCCGAGGAGCTCAAAAGGATCATGGAGTCATGAGCTTTCGATACAAGGCCGAAAGCTTTGGTCCAAGCCGAGGTAGATACAGAGTCTTCGGTCGCAGCTGCAGCATCGCAGGTGGCAGCTGGTGCAGCCCCATGGCCACTCGTTGGCGAATAGAGTCCAAACTCTCTTGGTAGCGTATCTGGCCTCTCTCCATCACCTTGTGTAGCAACCCTTCGGGCATCGCCTCCATCACCTCCACCAGATCCTCTTTGAACAATCCCTGCTCGTCCCACACTCTTTTTATCTGCTTTTGAGCGGGCAGTGTGACTTTGCCTCTACTCTTTTTGAAGCGAGGTTTGCCGGCGTACTCCACCAGCTTATAGGCACAATCGAGGCTTGGCATATCCTCACTCACCACCAGCTTGGTCCCCACACCCCAAGCGTCGATAGGTACGTTTTTGGCCAAAAGATCGGCGATCACAAACTCATCCACTCCTCCACTCACCAGTACCAAAGCCTCCCCAAATCCCGCACTATCGAGCATTTGGCGCACCTTCGTCGCAAGGGTCTCGATATCTCCGCTATCGAGGCGCACGCCCCGCAGAGGTATACCCAGCCGCTTGGCCACCGCTATGGCTTTTTTGGTCCCTTCGATCGTATCGTAGGTATCCACAAGCAAGATGGAGTTGTCTGGATAGCGTCGCATGAAGCGCTCGAAGGCCTCCTCCTCGCTTTCATGAGCCATCACAAAAGAGTGGGCCATCGTCCCAAAGACCGGGATACTGTACTCCTTACCCGCCAGCACATTGGAGGTGCCTGCAAATCCCGCGATGTAAGAACTCCTGGCCGCTTGTATCCCAGCATCCTTGCCCTGGGCTCTGCGCAGACCAAAATCGACGAGGGTGGTACCCTGGGCCACGCTCACGCATCTGGCCGCCTTGGTGGCCACGAGGATGGGATGTTGCAAGGTATTGATGAGGATGGTCTCGACGAGCTGGGCCTGGGGCAGAGGCGCACGCACGCTCACCACCGGCTCACCTCCCAAAAATATCTCTCCCTCCATCAAAGCCCATACATCGCCACTGAACCGAAAATCTTTAAGATAATCCAAAAACTTTTGGCCAAACTTACCGCTTCGCTCTAAATACTCGATCTCCTCGTCCTCGAAGCGAAACTCTCGCAGCATCTTCAAAAGCTCTTGCGTACCCGCCATCACGTAGTAGGCTCGTCTGCCATCGGGCCGTACGAAAAACTCGAAAACGGCTTCTTCTTCCATCCCCTCCTCTACATAGATCTGAGCCATGGTAAATTCGTACAGATCCGTCAGTAGCGAAATTTTCATACCTAACCGCTCCTATGGTACAATTTTTGTCATTATA
>JALWZJ010000150.1 GCA_027002625.1 Campylobacterales bacterium | reverse complement strand
CACGACGCTGGGATCCCGATGATCGACGCTATCGATATCGCCCTGGAGATCGTGGACAACAGCTATCTACGCTCCAAAATCCGCCAGATCCCTGCGGCGGTGGAGGAGGGGCGCAGTCTCTACCAGGGCTTCGCCCAGACGGGGCTTTTCGAAAATATGGTGCTGGAGATGATCAGAAGCGGCGAGGTGGGAGGAGGACTCTCACGCATGCTCAAAAAAGCCCAAAAGATCTATAAAGACCGATTCGACTACATCGTGGACAATATCGCCACCCTCATCGAGCCGGTCCTCATCGCTGCCATCGCCGGCTTTGTGCTCACTTTGGCATTGGGGATCTTCTTGCCGATGTGGAATCTGACGGAGACGGCGGGCTGATATGGAGTGGAGCGTTGAGACGGGTAGCATCGTAGTGGCGGTGATCAGTATGGTGATCTTGGGGTTTGGATTTTGGATCATCAAAAAGATGGAAGAGCTTTAGAGGTCGCACTCTTCGTTTAGCGCAAAGGTTCCCTGGACAGGATCGTAGACCCAGCAGTCGTTTTTGTCAGGTTTGCCCTTGCCGTTTTCTGGTGCGCCCTTAGTAGGATCGGAGGCTGGACCACGATAGATATATTTGCCATCTTTGGCTTTGCACCGCCACTTGGTATCGATGGTGGAGGAGTTTTTGAGGATCCAATTAAATGCCGGAGGGCAATCACCCAGCTGTTTGGGATAGCCGTTGGCCGTGAGATTCTTTTCATTTTTGCCATTGCCCCACTCAAGCGTCCCTTCGCTCACGATCCAGTCGCTATGCACATCTTCAATGGCACTTTGGATCGTAGAGGCGGTGGCCAGCTCGCTGGAGACTTTGGCGTTCGAGGAGAGTCCTCGAAATTTGGGGATCGCCATGGCGGCAAGGATACCGATCACCACCATGACAAAGATGAGCTCGATAAGGGAGAAGGCTTTTTTAGTCATTTTCCGCAAGATTGATGGTTGTTACGTTTTGATCGCTACTCCAAGTGAAACCAAGTTTTTTGGTGAGTTTGTCTTGGATACGTGCTTTATTTGTGGTATTAGTGATTGCAGTTGTAATCGTCAATGTATCTACACCATTATACGAAAATTGCATATAATCTGTATCATTTATATGATATGTGGCAGTTGTATTGCTTACTTTTTCCCAACCTTTTTTATTGGTTGTAGCATTGTATGTAAAAGCTGGAATTTTGAGAAGGTTTGTAATATTGAGATCTCCAGGGTCTACATTGTTGAGTTCGGTTTCATTGAGATACGAAGCCGGAGCATTTTGGACCGCATTCGTATAGTTTGCTACTAAGTTGCTGACTACTGCATTTTCTTTAAGCCCTTTAAACTTAGGCAAGGCCACAGCCGCCAGGACACCGATGACTACCATCACGAAGATCAGTTCGATGAGGGTAAAACCACTTCTTTTCATAGGAGCACTCCTTAAGATAATTTTCTCTGCATCTTTGCAGACCGAGAATATTATCGGATTAAAGCTTAAATTTTTTATATTTTGTGATTTTTTCATTTTGTGATATAATTTTGGTTCCCCTCCCCCTATATAGCAGTGGGGCTTTTGCCCCGCTGTGAACTAATCTTTAGGCTTAATTGAAAATCCAACTCTTTTTTGCTACCATTGCGCTTCAAAATGTGCAAACTATCCTAAAGGGCGAACAATGAAAAAAGGTATCCATCCAGAATATGTCGAATGCTCCGTCACATGTGCTTGTGGCAATCACTTCGTGGTCTACTCCAACAAGCCACAACTCAAAATCGAGATCTGCAACAAATGCCATCCATTCTTCACAGGGAGCGAAAAGATCGTCGATACTACCGGACGAGTAGACAAGTTCAAGCGAAAATACAACCTCAAATAAGTGCTCACCCTCGTTCCCACGCCCATTGGCAACCTTGGTGATATCACCTTCAGAGCCCTGGAGGCTCTGAAGGAGTGTGAGGTGCTGCTGTGCGAGGACACGAGAGTGGCCAAAAAGCTTCTTACGCTTCTATCCGATCGATACTCCCTCGATTTTGGCCAAAAGCGCTTCGTAGCGCTCCATGAACACAATCAAAAAGAGTTTTTGGGACGTATAGATCCCTCCTTTTTCGATCGAGCCGTTGTCTATATGAGCGATGCTGGGATGCCAGGTATCAGTGATCCTGGAGCCATGCTGGTGCGATATGCTCAAGAAAGAGGCATAGAGTATGACGTGCTGCCAGGACCCAGTGCCGCTATCACCGCCTATGCGGCCAGCGGCTTTTTGGAGACCGATTTTTGCTTTTTTGGCTTTTTACCCCCTAAAGAGCAGGCGCGACTTCAAACTCTTGGGCAAATCCTCGCCCACTCATCCAACACCATTTTTTATGAAGCTCCCCATAGACTGCTCAAAACTCTCCAGGCCATCGTCCAGCTCGATCCTAAGCGTATCCTCTTTTTGGCCAAAGAGCTGACCAAAGTACACCAAAAGTATTATAAAGGCGAGGCCCAGGAGCTTTTGGAGCGGCTACAAAAAGAGCCTATCAAGGGGGAGTGGGTGGTCGTGGTACGAAAAGGAGAGGGGCGTAAAGCCAGTGTAGAGCTGGGAATAGAAGAGCTGATGGGTCTGCCTCTACCCAAAAAGGAGCTGGCAAAACTTCTCTCCAAAGCCGACGGCCGCCCCGTCAAGGAGTGGTATGAGCTGCTTACGAAAGATTAAGAAACAAAAAGATAAAATGGCTCTATGATAGTTTATGGCAAGCAGATATTTCACTACCTTTTAGAGCGCCATCCCAAGCGTATCAAGCGAGTCTATCTCACCAAGCAGATAGAGCCCAAGCTCTACAACAGACTAAAAGAGCTCGGTGTGGAGGTGGTGCGCTGCGACAACAAAAAAGCTCAAGCCCTCGCTCGTGGCGGCAATCACCAGGGATTTTTGATCGAGATCGAAGATTTCGAATTCGCTCAGCTTCATGATCTCAAAGATGGGCGCTTTTTGGTACTGCTCTATGGGGTGACGGATGTGGGCAACATCGGCTCGATCGTCCGCACAGCCTACGCTTTGGGAGCCGACGGGCTCGTCGTCACGGGACTCAAAGAGCTTAGAATGGAGGGGGTGATCCGTACCAGCAGCGGTGCGGCTCTGGATCTGCCTATAGCATTGCGGCCCAATCTTTTCGAGGTGCTCAAAGAGCTGCAAGATGTGGAGTTTCGAGTCTATGGAGCCGATATGAGTGGCGAGGACGTGCGCAAGAAGCGTTTCGAGGGCAAACGGGCCATCCTCTTGGGCAGTGAAGGGGAGGGGATCCCCCACAAAGCGTTGCAGCGCTGTGACGGAGTGCTCAAAATCGAAATGGTGCGAGACTTCGACTCCCTCAATGTCTCTGCCGCCGCCGCGATCTTTATCGATAGGATGCGAGATGAGTGATATCGAAAAACTCAAACAGATGGATCCCGAAGAGGTCTATCAAAAGACCTACATTGCGCCTAAAATGGTGCAGGCTTTGGTGGAAGAGGATTTCAAAAGGATCGGCAACAGATCCAAAGCCTTGGGATTTGTCAAGATATTGGAGCGAGAGCTCGGCCTGGATCTGAGTGAACTTCGCCAAAAAATCGAGGAGTACTACGGCGATGCAGTGGAGTACTCCCAGGCTTTCGCCATCGACGAAAAGTCCCATACCCAGCACAAAAATCCACTGCTCTATCTTTTTGTGGTCGCTGTGGTGGTGATCGTAGGTGCAGTGGTAGGGTATCGATACCTTGGTCATTCCCAGTCCAAGCCCACACATCAAGATTTCTTGGCCCAGAGTAGCTCCTCTTCTTTTGACTCTTTTTCTCCAAGCTCATCCAGTGCGATGGTCGCCAGCGAGATCAACGAAAGCAACCACTCCATACAGAGCCTCGCTTCCAGCGACGAGGCCAATCTCTCTTTTGAAACCAACGCGAGCGAAGTGACCGAAAACAACGAAAGAGAGGCGATCGAAGAGCCTGCGGCTTTGCCTCCACCTCAGATCGCTATCATACCTCGCAAGAAGCTGTGGGTTGGGATCGTCTATTTGGACGACTACACGCGCAAAAACTACATCACCTCAGCCCCCATCGAGCTCAATACCTCGAGAGACCAGCTCATCGTCACGGGCCACGGAGTGCTCGATATCGATATCGATGGCAACATCACCAAATACAACAGCCGACACAAGCTTCGCTTTTTGTATAGAGCCAGAGAGCTCGAGCCCATCGATGCGGCTACTTTTAGACTCTACAATAGAGGGAAGAACTGGTGAGAGTCTGGTGGTCCTTGTTGATAGGAGTCGCTCTGTACGCTTCGGCGATAGACGATCGTATCATAGGTCTCATTGGTCCTAAAGCTTTCGAGCAGAACCGCCTCATCCTCAATACCGTCTTTTTGGATACGAAACGCTACAAAAAAGATGGGTTGGTGGATATGGTGGAGGTGGCCAGGATACTGGAGCGGTTAGGACTACTGCCAAAAACTCTTCATAGACCTACGCCTCAAGAGGTGTGGTTTTTTTCTTACAACAATCCAGCTCTTCTTTTTTATCTCAGCGAAAAAGCGCTCCAAGAGGCCTATATCTTCAAATATACCATCACTCATCTCCAAAAGGACGAAGATGGGGTGGTAGAGGCTTTCGCTTTTACCTCGGCAAGTGTCCCCGATCCTGTGCGTATCGGCTCTTTTTTGCGAGCCCATGGCATCAAAGTACTCGATATCAAGCACCAAAATGGGCGCTGGAGCTACACTCTCGATAGCGCACAGGCTACTTTGGGAGTACCCAAGGTGGAAAAACGGATGGAGACCAAAAAGGGTGAATCGGCTCTATGGCTCGATATCTCGGGGCTCTCTTCATTAAGTATTTTGGCCAAAACGGGAGATCACTGGTTTCCCAAAATTTTCATCTACGATAGATTTTTGCATCCGTTGCAGCGGATCGAGCGCCCAGGACCCGTGAAACGGCTGGAGCTTTCATTGCCAAATGGCAGCTATTATATTAAAATTTCCGACAGATTTAGCACAAAAAATATAAAAAACGGTTTTGTGATCCTCCCAAGATAAAGGAAAACGATGTTTGATGAGATACATTTCAATAAGATGGAGCGACTTCCAAAATATGTCTTCGCCGCGGTCAACGACCTCAAGATGGCGGCAAGACGAGCTGGTGAAGATATCATAGATTTTAGTATGGGCAATCCCGACGGTCCAGCTCCTCAGCATGTGATCGACAAACTGTGCGAGGCGGCTCAAAAGCCAAAAAACCACGGCTATAGTGCCAGCAAAGGGATCTATAAGCTGCGGCTGGCCATCTGCAACTGGTACGAGCGCCGCTACGGTGTGGCTCTCGATCCAGAGACCGAGGCGGTGGCCACGATGGGGAGCAAAGAGGGGTATGTGCATCTGGTGCAAGCCATCACCAATCCAGGAGACGTGGCCATCGTACCAGATCCTACCTATCCTATCCACTCCTACGCCTTCATCCTGGCCGGTGGCAGCGTACACAAAACGCAGCTCAAATTCAACGACCAGTACGAAGTGGACGAGGAGGCCTTTTTCCAAGATCTGCACAAAGCTCTCAACGAGGCCTTCCCAAAGCCCAAGTATCTGGTGGTCAACTTTCCCCACAACCCCTCTACCGCCACAGTGACACCGGAATTTTACAAAGAGCTGGTGGCGATCGCCAAAAAGGAGCGCTTCTATATCCTCAGCGACATCGCCTATGCCGATATCACCTTCGATGGCTACCGGACTCCCTCCATACTCGAAGTGGATGGAGCCAAAGATGTGGCCATAGAGAGCTTTACTTTGTCTAAAAGCTACAATATGGCTGGCTGGCGAGTAGGCTTCGTGGTTGGCAACAAGAAGCTTGTCGGCGCTTTGCAAAAGATCAAGAGCTGGATAGATTACGGGATGTTCACCCCCATCCAAGTAGCTGCTACCGTAGCGCTCAACGGCCCGCAAGATTGCGTGGAGGAGATCAGAAAGAAGTATGAAAGAAGACGCGATGTCTTGATCGACTCTTTCGGTAGGGCCGGATGGGAGATACAAAAGCCAAAAGCCACCATGTTTGTCTGGGCGAGGCTGCCCGAGCCCTTTCGCTCCAAAGGGAGCTTGGAGTTTTCCAAAGAGCTGCTCACCAAAGCCAAGGTGGCGGTGAGTCCAGGGATCGGCTTTGGCGAAGGGGGCGAGGAGTATGTGCGAATAGCTCTGATCGAAAACGAAAAGCGTATCCGACAAGCCGCCAAAAATATCAAGAAGTTTTTGAAAGAGGCCAAAAATGATTAGAGTGGGAATCATCGGAGTTGGGACCGTTGGAAGTAGTGTAGTAAAGGTGCTGGAAAAAAATAGAGACATCATCACCGCCAGAGCCGGCAAAGAGATTCGTGTGGTCAAAGGGGTGGTGCGAAATTTGGATAAAAAGCGAGATCTCGATATCCCTCTCACTACCGATCCATATGAGGTGACCGACGATCCCGATATCGATATCGTGGTGGAGCTCATGGGAGGGGTGGAGGAGGCCTATGAAGTGGTCAAGCGGGCATTGCAGAACAAAAAGGCGGTGGTGACGGCAAACAAGGCGCTACTTGCCTACCACCGCTACGAGCTCCAAGAGCTGGCCGGTGATATCCCTTTTGAGTTTGAGGCGAGTGTGGCCGGGGGGATCCCCATCATCAAGGCGTTGCGTGAGGGGCTCAGCGCCAACCATATCGAAGCGATCCGTGGGATCATGAACGGTACGTGCAACTATATCCTCACCAAGATGGCCAACGAGGGGGTGGATTTTGAAGAGGTGCTCAAAGAGGCCCAGCGCCTTGGCTATGCCGAAGCCGATCCCACATTCGACATCGAAGGCTTCGATGCGGCCCACAAGCTTTTGATCCTCGCCTCCATCGCCTATGGGATCGACGCCAAGCCAGAAGATATCTTGATCGAGGGGATCACCAAGATCACCAGACTCGATTTCGAGTTTGCCAGGGAGTTTGGCTACGCTATCAAGCTACTTACCATCGCCAAAAAGCGAGGCGATCAGGTGGAGCTGCGAGTCCACCCAGCTCTCGTACCCCAGTCACAGATGATCGCCAAAGTGGATGGGGTGATGAATGGTGTCAGCGTCATCGGCGATGTGGTAGGCGAGACGATGTACTATGGTCCCGGAGCCGGAGGAGACGCTACGGCCAGTGCCGTGATCTCCAATATCATCGATATCGCCAGAGGAGGTAAGTGCTCTCCGATGCTGGGATTTAAAAGACCGCTGGAGTGGGGGATGAAGCTGTCACCCAAAGAGGAGATCCACTCCAAATACTATCTGCGTATCGTGGTGGAGGATCGTCCCGGCATCTTGGCCAAGATCGCCTCCATTTTTGGCGAGCATTCCATATCGATCGAGTCGATGCTACAAAAAAGCTCCAAAGAGGGCCAGGCCCAACTGCTGCTCTCTACCCACAGCTGTATAGAAAAGGATATCCAAAAAGCGCTCCAAGAGCTGCAAAGCCACGACTTTTTGAAAGAGTCACCGGCGATGATTCGGATAGAGGATTAAACGAATCTGAAAGAGTAAACTACTTTCTTCGCTTTTTGGCGTTTAATAGGGGCTTGGGTACCATAAGGCAACAAGGAGTGGGTGATGATAATCGACAGCGTCTGTACCTATTGCGGTGTTGGGTGCGATGTGAGCGCCGAGGTGGAGGAGGGGTGCATCAAGCGCTTCTTCGCCAAGCCCGAAGGTGTGGTGAGTCAAGGCAAGCTTTGCGTCAAAGGCAAATATGGTTGGGAGTATCTGTATCATCCCGATAGATTGCGCAATGCTCTGGTGAAAAAAAGTTTTGTCCAAGCCAATCCCGAACTTTTTACTAATAAAAAGCTCCAGCCCTTCGATAGGGAGCATTTTGCGCTCTTTTACGAAGATGCCTACGAGGCGGTGGCCAAAAAGCTCCAATCAATCATCCACATCCACTCCACCGACTCCTTCGCCGCGATAGGCGGGGCGCGCACCAGCTGCGAGAGCGGGTATCTGTTTCAAAAGTTTGCCAGAGAGCTGATCGGCTCGCCCCATGTGGACAACTGTGCCAGGGTCTGCCACTCCCCGAGCCTCAAGGGGATGCGAGCCACCATCGGTGAAGGTGCCGCTACCAATCCCTTCGACGATATCTACCATACCCAAAATCTTTTGGTAATCGGCTCCAATACCACCGAAGCCCACCCGATCGTGGCCAACCGTATCATGGACGTGCTCAAAAAGGGGGTGAGTCTGAGCGTCATCGATGTGCGAGAGATTACGCTGAGTCGCTTTGGCAGGCACTTGAGTATCCCTTTTGAGACCAATGTGATGGTGCTCAATATGCTGGCTCGCATTATCTTGGAAAATGGATGGGAAAACCGAGAGTTCATCCAAAAGCGCTGCAAAGGCTATGAGGAGTACAAAGAGGCGATCCTTGCTGACGAGCTGGCTGATCCTGAGATTTTCGCTCACATCAGAGGCTATGAGGATCTGCCCCAAAAGCTTCATGAGGTAGCCTACGATCTGGCTCACAAGAAGAGTATGATCCTGTGGGGTCTTGGGGTGACGGAGCACCTCGATGGCAGCTACGCCGTGATGGCAATCACCCATCTGGCGCTTCTGACCGGTAATATTGGCCAAAAGGGTGCTGGTCTCATGCCCCTTCGTGGCCAAAACAACGTCCAAGGTACCTGCGATATGGGGATGTTGCCCTACTATCTGCCCGATTATCAAAAGCCAGAGGTCGAGGGCCTCATGACCCCCGATATCATCGATGCCATCGAGGAGGGGCGTATCCGGGCGATCTTCAATATGGGCGAAGATCTGGCCCATATCCATCCCAATCAGACCAAAGTGAAGCGAGCCCTCAAAAAGCTCGATCTTTTGGTAGTCAACGAAATTTTCCCCAACGAAGTGACCAAATATGCCCACTTCATATTCGGTGTCAAGAGCGCCTACGAAAAAACCGGGATCTATATCAACGCCGAAAGGCGGCTGCATCTTTCTCAGCCCATCGTCCAAAGCGATCTGCCAGACGACTGGGAGGTGCTGTGTGGGATCGGCAAGCATATAGATAGCGATTTTGGCTATGAGAGTTCCCGGCAGATCTGGGAGGAGGTGCGTCAAGCGGCACCCCAGCGCTTTAGTGGAGCCAGCTATGAAAAGTTGGAAATCAACAGGCTGCGAGGCTTGCAGTGGCCCATAGGGGAGGAGGATACGCCCATCTTGCACCAAGAGCGCTTCCGTACCAAAGATGGCTACGGTTACTTTCGCTACAAAGCCTATGAGCTTAGAGGAATGATGAAAGAGCTCTTGCAGCGGCGCGATCCACACTTCTATCTCACCACGGGACGCATCATCGCCCACTACAACAACGCAGCCCAGACCAAAGCCTGCGAGAGTTTGGCCAAACGCTATCCTGAAGACATCTTGCTCGTAAGCATCAAAGACAAGGAGTTTTTCGAAAACAAAGAGCGAGTGGTGCTCCAAAGCAGATACGGCATGTCCCACCCACTAAAGATCAAATTTACCAAAGCCTTGAAGCGAGGGACTCTCTACACCACCTTCCACCATGCCTCCAGCCATATCAACCACCTCTTCGGTGATGAGGCGGACGAGCTGGTCAAGACGGCCAGGTTTAAAAGCGTCAAAGTGAAGGTGCTGTGATGGGACAAAGCAGCTACGAGCTGGGTCAGGCGGCGGAGGATCGAGCGACCGCCTATCTTGTAGATATGGGATTTCGTATCGTAGAGCGCAACTTCCACTCCCGTTTTGGCGAGATCGACATCGTAGCCAGCAAGGATGGGGTCCTTCACTTTATCGAGGTCAAAAGCTCCAGCCACTACGATCCGATAGAGGCCATCACACCTAAAAAGATGCAAAAAATTCTCAAAACGATCGACTATTTTTTGCTCAAAAAGGGAGTTGATATGCCCTACGAGGTGGATGCGTTGCTTGTTGAAAAAAGTGGATGTGAGCTGGTTCAAAATATCACTGTTATGTGATGTTAAGAAAAATAAAGTATAATTTAATGCTTTTAAAAAATTTAATAAGGAGAAAAAAATGGGAAAATATATCGAACTCAACTCATCAAATTTTGATGAAGTGATCAAGAACAACGACGTGGTGATGGTGGATTTCTGGGCACCTTGGTGTGGACCTTGTCGAATGATCGCTCCAGTGATCGACGAGTTGGCCGAAGAGTACGAAGGCAAAGCGGTGATCGCGAAAGTCAATACCGACGAAGAGCAAGATATCGCCATCCGCTATGGCATCCGATCGATCCCTACCATTTTGTTTTTCAAAAATGGTGAGCTTGTGGATCAGATGGTAGGAGCAGCCAGCAAAGATGTATTCAAACAAAAGCTCGACGCTCTTCTTTCTTGATTCCTCTTTCGTGGGCTTTGGCCCACACCCCTTCTTTTTATCATTGCCCGCTTTGGAGTATACAAGAGGTGTATTGCGAAGTGAGCAAAAAGGATGGATATGTTGGATTTAGCGATCGTTGGAGGAGGTCCTGCGGGGCTGACGGCAGGTCTGTACGCCACCAGAGGCGGACTGGAAAATGTGGTGATGTATGAAAAGGGGATGCCAGGAGGCCAGATCACGCTCAGCAGCGAAGTGGAGAACTATCCTGGCGTGTGTGAGCCTGTCAGTGGGATGGAGCTGATGGAGTGTTGGCCAAAGCAGGCGATGCGCTTTGGCCTCAAGCACGAGATGGAAGAGGTGAAGAGAGTCAAAAGGGCTGAAGATGGCACTTTTTTGTTGGAGCTGGCTTCAGGCAAGGAGATACCGGCCAAAGCGGTGGTGGTGGCTACCGGAAGTACGCCAAAGCGTGCCGGCTTCGAAGGTGAAGAGGAGTTTTTGGGCAAAGGTGTGAGTACTTGTGCTACTTGTGATGGCTTTTTTTACAAAGATCAGGAGGTAGCGGTGCTTGGTGGGGGCGATACGGCGCTCGAAGAGGCTCTGTATTTGGCCAAAATCGCCTCGAAAGTCTATCTGATCCATCGAAGAGACAAATTCCGAGCCGCCCCTTCGACGGTACAAAGAGTGTTGGAAAATCCAAAGATCGAGCTTATTTTAAACGCCACTGTGGTCAAAGCTTATGGAGACGAAAAGGGATTGCAAGGAGTGATCATCGATCAGCAGGGCAAACGGATCGATCTCAAAGTCCCCGGGATCTTTGTCTTTGTGGGGATGAGAGTCAACAACGAAGTGCTGAGGCAAGAAGATGGCAGCTTCTTGTGCGAGGTGAACCAATGGGGAGAAGTGGTGGTGGATCTGAAGATGCGCACGAGTGTACCGGGCCTCTATGCCGCCGGTGACGTACGTCAAGATGCGCCCAAGCAGGTGGTCTGTGCCGCAGGGGATGGAGCTACGGCCGCCATCGATGCGATAGGATATGTAGAAAGAGGAGAGAAGTGATGCTAAATATTGGAATCTATGGTGGAAGCGGACGAGTGGGGAGTCTGCTCATTCAAAATCTCAAAAAGGACGATGTGGCCAAAGTGAGCGCCGTGCATGTGATAGAGGGTATCGAGATCGATGTGCCAGGAGCGGTGGTGACAAACGATATCGATACGCTGATCGAGCATAGTGACGTGATCATCGACTTTACTTTGCCAGAAGGGACCGAGGCTCTGCTGGAGCGGCTTCTCATCACTCCCAAGCCACTCGTGAGCGGAACGACGGGGCTGAGTGAGCATCAGCAAAATCTCCTAAGAGAACTGGCCCAAAAAGCACCGGTACTTTACGCTACCAACATGAGCTTGGGGATCGCGATCCTCAAGCGCTTGGTGGCTATGACCAGTGAGAAGCTCAGAGAATTCGACATCGAGATCGTGGAGATGCACCACCGCTACAAAAAGGACGCCCCAAGTGGTACGGCCTTGACTTTGGCGGAGTATGCGGCAAAAGCGAGAGGCTGGGATCTAAACGAAGTGCGAGTGAGTGGCAGAGACGGCAACATCGGTGAGCGCAAAAAGGAAGAAATCGGAGTCTTCGCCCTTCGAGGAGGTGATATCGTGGGTCGCCATACCGTAGGCTTTTACAACGATGGAGAGTATCTGGAGCTCCATCATACCGCTACGAGTCGGGACACCTTCGCCAAAGGAGCCATCAAAGCGGCCAAATGGCTCGTCTCCCAAGAGCCGGGTCTGTATACGATAGATGACTGCTTAGGACTTTGATATGTGCTCGGTCATAGGACTTTTCAACGTTCCAGAAGCGGCAAAGTATGCCTACTTCGGACTCTTTAGCCTCCAGCATCGTGGCCAGGAGGCTGCGGGGATCGCCAGTAGTGATGGGGAGCGGATCCATATCACCAAAGATAGGGGTCTGGTCACTCAGGTCTTTGACGAAAAAAAGCTCTCCAAACTCATAGGCAACAGCGCCGTGGGCCATACCAGATACTCCACCGCCGGTGAGGACTCGGTCTTGGACGCTCAGCCCATCTTTGCCAGATACGATCTTGGCCAGATCGCTGTGGTCCACAACGGCAACCTCACCAACGCCAAAGTGGTGCGAAAAGAGCTCATCAAAGAAGGAGCGATCTTTCAGACCTTCATGGATACGGAAAATATCATCCATCTCATCGCCCGTAGCCAAAAAG
>JALWZJ010000149.1 GCA_027002625.1 Campylobacterales bacterium | reverse complement strand
GTCAAAGAGGGACAGTTGACGATCCCTGGATATCCTGGAATGGTGTTGACCACTTTGGACAATCTCAAAGTGGTGGCTCAAATCAGCGAGAGCAATCTCAAAAATATAAAGATCGGCCAGAAAGTGGCGATCTATATTCCATCTTTAGGCTACGAAGCGGAGGGCACGCTCACCTCCATCATACCGGCTGCCAATCCGATGACCCATAAATTCAAAGTGAAAGTCTCTTTCAAAAAAGGAAAAGGTGTGACGATCATTCCCGGGATGTATGCGAAGCTTACATTTGAATAGGAGAGGGTATGAGTGAAATAAAATGCAACTACAAACCAAAAGATATAGCTGGGAAGCTGGCTCTTATCTTTTTACACAATCCTCTTACCCCGCTTTTGGCGGTCTTTTTATTGGCGATCGGATATCTTTCGTTGGAGATCATGCCACGAGAAGAGGATCCCCAGATCGCTATCAGTGGCGGAGCCGTGATCGTACCGATGCCAGGAGCCACACCCAAAGAGATCGAAAACGTGATCGTCAAGCCCTTGGAAGAAAAGATCCGTGAAATCAAGGGAGTGGAATATATCTACGGTATCGCCAAGCACAATGTGGGGATCGTCAACGTGCAGTACTATATCGGTCAAAATCGTGAGATCTCCAATCTCAAGCTCTACGACAAAGTGATGCAAAATATGGATATGCTTCCCAAAAACGCGATGCAGCCCCTTGTCAAGCCTTTCGATATCGATATCGATATCCCGATCCTCACCTTCGCTTTTTATAAAAAAGATCCCAAACTAAGTGACGGAGAGTTTTACAAGCTCATTCGTCAGATCAAATATAAGATCAATGGAGTCAAGAACGTCTCAAAAACGGCCCTCAAAGGTGCCCATAAAAGACAGTTCAATATCTTGGTTGATCTTGGTAAACTCACAGGCTACCATCTTTCGATGGGTCAGATCATGCAAGCAGTCGGTTCCGTGGCCAAAGAGGTACCGGAGGTCAAAGATCGCACAAAAGATAAAAAGATCGTCATCTTTGGTGTACCCAACGCCATCGAGAGTATAGACGATGTAAAAAATATAATGGTAGCCAACTATATGGGTTCTCCTATCTATATCAAAGATATAGCCACAGTCGAAGACGGTATCGATATTCAAAACTTCAAAGAGGCACTCATCTGGACAAAAGAGCTGCATACCAAACCCCAATATACGCTCGAGGTGAGCAAACTCAAAGGGACCAATGCTGTTTTTGTGGCCAACGATGTATTGGCTTTGATGGAAGAGCTCAAACCGAAGCTTCAAAAAGAGGGAATCGGGTATGTATTGACACGAAACTACGGCAAGCGGGCCAACGATGCGGTCAACGAGCTGGTAGATCACCTGCTCATTACTATCGCGATTATCGCCGTGATGCTGGTCTTTTTCCTCGGTTTCAAAGAGGCGCTCATCGTCACCTTCACTGTACCTGCCATTTTGGCACTGACTCTTTTTGTAGCTTATATCACCGGTCAGTCCATCAACCGTATCACCCTTTTTGCTTTCTTGCTCTCTTTGGGTCTTTTGGTGGATGCGGCTATTATCGTGATCGAAAATATCCACAGACACCTGCATGAGCACGATGCGGTCTATAAGGATATGGATACGATCCTGGTCGAGGCTACGGATGAGATTGGTGCGCCGACCAATGTGGCTACTGTAGCGATCATTCTCACGATGGTTCCGATGGCTTTTGTAGGTGGGATGATGGGTGAGTTTATGAAGCCGATTCCATACAACGTCCCCGTGGCACTTTTGGCTTCACTCCTTGTAGCCTATATCTTTACACCCTATCTATCCAAGAAACTACTCAAAAAGCCTCATATGCATCACCACCATCACCATTTCCAAAAAGAGGAGAAACTTCCACCAGAGTGTGATATCGATGGAGGTAAACAGTGAAAAAATTTGAGAAATTCATTTACAGCATTTTAGACAGCAGGCCCAAAAAAGCTTTGGTCATCACCCTGATTTTGGCTACTTTGGCGGCATCGGTGATCTTGATCCCGACCAAAGTGGTACTGGTGAAGATGCTGCCTGGCAAAAGCGCCAACACCTTCAGTGTCTATATCGACTTGCCGACGGGAAGCTCTATAGAAGAGACCAAAAAAGTGAACGAATGTGTCCTCGATATCCTCAAGAAAGAAAAAGAGGTCACCGATATCGAGAGCTTTTTAGGAATGGGAGCTCCACTGGACTATGCTGGGCTCGTCAAAGGAAGTGTGTATAAAAACAGTGAAAACGTAGCAGAGATGGTGGTCAACCTCACGGATAAGCATGAACGACAGGAGCGAAGCTACAATATGGTCCATCGTCTGCGTCCTGTCATCCAAAGCAAGTGTGAGCCTCTCAAAAAAGGGACCACCATCAAGCTGATCGAACAGCCTGCCGGACCTCCCACATTGGCTGCCGTCGTAGCCGAGATCTATGGAGAAAACAACAAAGAGCGCCGTAAACTGGCCCAAAAGGTAGCCGATATTTTTCGCCACACCGATGGATTGGTGGATGTGGATATCATGGAGGACGATATCTTTCGCAAATACCACCTCAAACCAAATATCGACAAGATCCAAAAGAGCGGACTGGCAGTGGAGCAGGTCCAAAAGATACTCTACCTCGCTTTTGAGGGAATGGATGCAGGAGTCAAAAACAGCGAAGAGTACCCTGCTCAGATTCCACTCTTTTTGCGCTTGAGTGACGAGACCAGAAGAGTGGAGGACAAATCCCTCCAAGCGATCAAGGCCAAACTGCAATCCTTTGAGCTGATGAACCAAAAGGGGATGATGGTGCCGCTTTTGGAGGTAGTGGATATCGTTCCTGTGACCAACGAGCCTACCATCATGCACAAAAACCTTAGACGCTATACCAACGTCATCGCCGAAACCGATCTGGTCTCTCAGGTATATCCACTTCTGGACGCACGAGCCAAAATCATCGAAAATCTTGGCAAAGAGTACAAGATCGAGACCACCGACTATCTTTTCAATCTTCGCTTGACGGACAAAAAGACAGGTGAAGTCTTCGATCTGAAGTGGGGCGGAGAGATGAAAGTGACCCTCGATACTTTCCGTGATTTGGGTCTTGCTTTCATCGCCGCTTTGATTTTGATCTATCTACTTATCGTGGTCTACTACAAAAGCTATACGCTTTCCAATATCGTGATGGCGGGAAGTTTCCTCTCCATCATCGGCGTGATCTTTGGGCATTGGGTAGCCGATCTGGTGACTGCCGATACCTTTTTCCTCACGGCTACTTCACTGATCGGATTTATCGCTTTGATGGGGATCAGCTCGCGTAACTCCATCTTGCTCATAGATTTTGCCAAGGCGCTGATGATAGAAAAGCACATCCCCAAACGACGATCCATCGCAATAGCTACGGCTACGAGGGCCAGACCCATCATGCTCACCGCCATTGCCATTATCCTGGGTTCCGCTCTACTGGCCAGTGACCCGATCTTTGGTGGTCTTGGCGTGGCTCTCATCGGTGGTACGGTAGCGGCTGTAGTGGTCTCGCTCCTTTTCATCCCAGTACTTATGGATAATGCCAAAGCGATGGATTTTACTGATGAGCAGACCAGAAGCGAAGAGGAGTTCAAGTAGTGGATTTTGGTAAGATTTTGATCTTTTTGGGAATATCGTTAATCGTCTTTGGCCTTTTTATTCACTACGTGGGGAGGCTTCCGGGAGATATTTATATCAAAAGGGACAATTTCGTCTTCTACTTTCCGATCACCACCTCGATTCTTTTGAGTGTGGTGCTCTCTTTGCTCTTTTATCTCTTTTTTCGCTTCTTTCGATGATCTGGTATAATTGCAAAAAATCAAGGAGTGACGATGGCATACAGTATGAACGATCTTAAAAAGGGGCTTCGCATCGAGCTTGGCGGAGTGCCGTATAGAATTGTGGAGTATCAGCACGTCAAGCCTGGTAAGGGTGCCGCCTACGTGCGTACCAAAATCAAGAGCTTGGTGGATGGACGTGTGCTCGAAAAGACTTTTCACGCCGGAGACAAGGCAGAAAAACCCAATCTCGAGCAGACTACCATGCAGTATCTGTACGACGATGGTGAGAGTATGCACTTTATGGATACCACCAGCTACGAACAGATCGCACTCTCTCATGAGCAAGTGGGTGAGGAGAATATCAAATTTTTAAAAGAGGGGATGACCGTCGATATCCTCTTTCACAACGGCAAACCAATCTCTGTGGAGATCCCGCCTGTAGTGGAGTTGGAGATAGTAGAGACGGCTCCGGCGTTCAAAGGAGATACGGCCACTGGTGGGCGAAAACCTGCCACTTTGGAGACGGGAGCCGTCATCCAGGTGCCTTTCCATATCCTCACGGGCGATGTGGTCAAGGTCGATACCGTCGAGGGCAAATACCTCGAAAAAGTGAAATAGGAGGTGCGATATGGCAAATGTACTCGTTCCTTTGGCAGATGGATTCGAAGAGATCGAAGCGATGGCGATCATCGATGTGCTTGCTCGCGCGGGCAACAACGTTACGGTAGCTGGTCTATTCGACAATGAGGTAGAAGGGGCCAACACTGGACTCAAAGTGCTTGTGCATACACTGCTCAAAGATGTGGATCCAGAAGAGTTCGATCTGATGGTACTACCTGGTGGACTACCTGGGGCCGAACATTTGGCCAAAAGCGAGCTGGTCCAGGAGTATATTCGCCGCATGAACGAAAAGGGTAAATTGGTAGGTGCGATCTGTGCCGCTCCTTGGGCTTTGAAAGAGGCGGGAGTGCTCGATGGCAAAAAACATACCAACTATCCAGGCTTCGAAGAAAAGACCGGTAAAGAAGGATATGTCCCCGATCAAAAGGTGGTGATCGATGGCAATGTGGTCACTTCCAGAGGTCCAGGTACTGCGATCTGCTTTGCATTGGAGCTTGTACGGCTTCTCAATGGAGAAGAGACCTACAAGCAGCTCAAAGAGGGACTGTTGGCAGACTACTGCTAAGAATTTGCGCAAAAACTTTTTCGTTTTTGCGCAAGCTCGTTACAAAGCGGCTCGAACTCTTCCAAAATCTCACGATTTTTATGCTTTCTTGCACCTTTGAGCAAAATCTCGCACTTTTTCAAAGCCACTTCCAGCACTTTTGGATCGTCGATATAGGGTAGCATCCCTTTGATACGCCAGCGATCCATTCCAAAATATTTGCAGCTGAGCTGATCGAGGTGTCCTCCATATTTGATCACGAGTGGCTGAGGTGAGTAGCCCACCAAGTATTTGCGAGTGATCCGTAGCCATAGCTCATAATCCTCACATACCTTGAAATCCTCTCGAAAAAGCCCTACCTCTTCAAAGAGCTCCTTTTTAATGGCTACCGCCGAAGGAGAGATGAGACATAGATGCAAAGAGTCGTAAAAGATATCACCACTCTTTTTTTGATGTTTTCTCTTTTTGTTCAAAAATTTGCCATCTTTGATCCAGATCTCTTCTGTTTGGTGGATTTTATAGTCGGGATTTACCTCGAAAAAATCGTAGTGATTTTGCAATTTGTGTGGCTTCCACTCATCGTCACTATCCAAAAGAGCGATGATGTGACCTCGTGCCGCTTCGATCCCCCGATTGCGTGCGGCACTGACTCCTCGGTTTGGTTGGTGGATCACTCGGATGGGGTAACGCTCCAAGATTTTGGGAGTCTCGTCCGTCGAGCCGTCATCTACTACGATCAACTCGAAATCTTTAAAGCTCTGGGCCAATACCGACTCGATGGCTCTTGGCAGGGTATGGGCTCTATTGTAGGTGGGAATGACGACGCTAAAGGTTGGCGAGGTAGTGGGCGACTCCATCTTCGTCGTTACTCCTTTTGAGCACTATATCGGCTCTTTGTTTGACTTCTGGCAGGGCGTTGGCTACCGCCACGCTGCGACCGGCATACTCGAACATTCCTATATCGTTGTGGCTATCTCCAAAGACAGTCACATCTTTTGCCTCTACCCCTTCGATCTCTTCGAGTCTTTTGAGGGCGTGGGCTTTGTCGCCCAATGGATGCAAGAAGGTAAGAAAGTAGCAGTTTTGATAAGGATCTTTTGAGAGCTTGCTCTCCACTTCGCACATTTTTTTTACCTCTTTTTCGATGGCTTGGAGTTTCTCTTTTGAGCCAAGGTAGACCACTTTGAGATTTTGCTCCAATCCTCGAAGCTTTTCGATCCCCAGTACTCTCTTGTCGTTTTTGTAGTTTTGTAAGAGCTCTTTTTGGTGGGGATTGAGCCTTTTGGGATATAAGAAATGCTCATTTTTTCCATCAAGTCCCACGATGAGGGGACGCTCGTCAAACTCCTTTTCTATAGCTGCTATAAAGTGATCCACTGCCTCTTTTTCCAAGGCATTGAGATGCAAGATTTCTCCATCAGCAGTGGCGATCATCGCTCCATCGAGCAAGATCATAGGACGGGTCAAACGCAGTCCCTTAAGGAGTTTGGTAGCTCCCGTGTAACTTCTGGCCGTAGCGATAGTGAGGGGTCTATCGAAGCTGTTCCATACCTCTTTGGCAAAGGGACTGACGCTTAAATCACTTCGCAAAAATGTCTTGTCCAAGTCGGTAATAAAGTATCTCATTGTGGTACAATTGTAGCAAAAAAGAGTCAAAATGAGTCAAGAGCTGTTTGAAGAGCGTATCAAAAAAATAGAGCCCAAAATTTTGGAGGGGCTCAAAAACAAAGAGGAGTTTAGCTTTCGTATCAATCACCACCGAGGAGAGACCAAGGAGGTAGTGGAGCAGCTGCAAAAGGAGGGCTTCGAGCCCAAAAAGGTGGAGTGGGCCGAGGATGTTTTTACATTGCCCATAAGTGAGCGTAAGCGCATCGTCACCTCCACTCCCTATACCCAAAACAAGATCTATATCCAAAATCTCTCTTCGATCTTTTCGGCCTACTCTTTGGATATCCAGCCCACTGACTGGGTACTCGATCTTGCGGCGGCTCCTGGGGGCAAGAGCCTCATCTTTAGCGAGCGAGCCCAGAAGGTGAGTGCCGTGGAGCCAGATCGTCAGCGTTTTTTTAGGATGCGTAGAAACTTCAAAGAACATGGTGCCAAGAATATCCAGACATATAACAAAGATGGACGCTTCATCTACAAAACCTGTCCCGGGTGGTTCGACAAGGTCTTTTTGGACGCGCCCTGCAGCTCCGAAGCCCATATCGATGGAGAAGTGACCTGGTGGAATATGCGCAGGGTCAGAAAGTTCGCGAAGCTACAAAAGGAGCTAATCATCAGCGCCTACCAAAGCCTCAAACCTGGTGGCCAGATGATCTATGCCACCTGTACCTTTGCGCCAGAAGAGAACGAGGCGGTTATCGACTTTTTGCTTCAGCATTATCCCAAGGCCCAGGTCTTGGATATCGATGCCCCTTTCGAAAACAAGATGGCAGGCATCACTCAGTGGGAGGAGAAGCGCTTCGATCCACGGGTGGCCAAAGGGCTTCGCATCTTGCCAAAGGGGGCCTATAGCGGCTTTTTCATGACGAAGATCGCAAAGCCTTAGCGAGTACTTCATCTACGAGCTCTTTGGTGCTCTTGTCTTGGACCTCGATGATAATATCGGCTACGGCTTCATACTGGGGCGCTCGCTCTTCGTAGAGCTCTTTGGCAGCTTTGTAGGATTTGAAGAGGGGTCGCTTTTTGATCTTTTTCTTGGCGTTCTTGCTCTTGGTGATGCGATCATATATCCAATCAAAATCTGCTTTGAGATAGACGACGGTGCCTATATCTTTGAGGTTTTTGACTTTATAGAAGCCTCCACCAGTGGAGATGATGGAGTTTCGGACATTCTCGGCCAGCCAGTCGGCAGTGCGCTGCTCCAGCTGACGGAAGTACTTTTCTCCCTTTTTGGCGAAGATCTTTTTGATCTTGGTGTTGGTAAGACTCTCTATCAGATCGTCTGTATCCACGGCGTAGATGTCGCTTCTTTTTGCGATTGCACGAGCAAGCGTGCCTTTACCTACACCCATAAAGCCAATCAGTACGATGTTTTTCATATTTCCTCTTTAGCCAAAATTTTCTATAATGGTAACAAAAACTCCTTGGAGATTGGATGAAGCCACAATTTACCCACCTGCATCTGCATACGGAGTACTCGCTCCTCGATGGAGCCAACAAGATCAAAGCTTTGGCCAAAAAGGCTAAAGAGCTTGGGATGAGTGCCGTGGCGATGACGGATCACGGCAATATGTTTGGAGCGATCGACTTTTACAAGACGATGAAGGCCGAGGGTCTCAAGCCAATAATCGGGATGGAGGCCTATCTGCACAACTCCGAAGATCTTGGCGACAAGTCTACGCGTCAGCGATTTCATCTGTGTCTTTTTGCCAAAAATGAAGTTGGCTATAAAAACTTGATGTATCTAAGCTCCATGAGCTATATCGAAGGCTTCTACTACTATCCAAGGATCAACAAAAAGTTGCTGGCCGAGCACTCCGAGGGGCTGATCTGTACCAGTGCATGCTTGCAAGGGGAGGTCAACTGGCATCTCAATACCAACGAGAAAAATCTCAAATTTGGCGCCAAGGGCTACGAGGAGGCCAGAAAAATTGCTTTGTGGCACAAAGAGATTTTTGGCGATGATTTTTATCTGGAGTTGATGCGCCACGGCATTGAGGATCAGTACGCTATCGACGAGCAGATCATTAGGCTAAGCCTTGAGACCGGGATCAAGATCGTTGCTACCAACGATACCCACTATCTTGAAAAAAAGGATGCCGAGCCCCACGAGGCTTTTATGTGTATCGCCATGAACAAGCTCTACGACGATCCAAACAGGCTTCGCCACAGCGTGCATGAGTTCTATCTCAAATCCCCCGAAGAGATCGCCAGACTCTACGCAGATATCCCGGAGGCTTTGGAAAATACCCAAGAGATCGTGGATAAATGCAACCTCGAGCTTGATCTTGGCAATCCTACGCCGCCCAATTTCAAATTTACCCTCGAATATGCAAAAGATCGAGATATCCAGTTGCCAAGCAGTGATCGCTACAGCTTCGAAAACGATGAAAAGCTTTTTGAGAGGATATGCGAAGAGGGGCTTAAAGAGCGCCTTAAATATGTGCCAAAAGAGGAGCATGGCAAGTATTGGGAGCGGCTTAGGCACGAGATCGATATCATCAATCGTATGAAGTTTCCGGGCTATATGATCATCGTCTGGGACTTCGTGCGAGAGGCCAAAAAGCGAGGCATTCCGGTGGGGCCGGGGCGAGGAAGCGCGGCAGGAAGCCTCGTAGCCTACGCCATGGGGATCACTGATATCGATCCGCTCAAGTATAATCTGCTCTTTGAGAGGTTTTTAAATCCCGAGCGGGTGAGTATGCCAGATATTGATATGGACTTTTGCCAAGAAAGACGTGGAGAGATCATCGACTACGTGGTCCAAAAGTATGGACGCTACAATGTAGCGCAAGTGATCACTTTTGGTACCCTTTTGGCCAAAGGTGTGATCCGAGATGTGGCGAGAGTCCTGGGACTTAGCTACGCCGATGGGGACAGAATGGCCAAGCTCATCCCCGATAAGCTTGGCATCACCCTCAAAGAGGCCTACGAGCAAGAGCCAAAGATCAAGGAGATGATCGAGTCCGATCCAAAGTTCGAGAGGCTATGGCGCTTCGCTCTGGCGCTGGAGGGGCTCAAACGAAATGCGGGTATGCATGCGGCGGGCGTAGTGATCAGCAACGAAGAGCTGTGGCACAAGACGCCGCTATACAAGCCAAGCGGTGAGGATACGATCGTCACCCAATACTCTCTCAATTTCCTTGAAGATGTGGATCTGATCAAATTTGACTTCTTGGGACTCAAGACCCTCACCGTCATCGACAACGCCTTGAAGCTGGTACAGCAGCGCTATGGCAAAAGGATCGACTGGAACGAGGTGGACATCAATGACAAAAAGGTCTACGATCTGATCCAAAGTGGTCACACTCTGGGACTTTTCCAGATAGAGTCTGCCGGGATGCAGCGTCTCAACGCAAGGCTCAAGCCCACCACCTTCGAGGATATCATCGCGGTGCTGGCTCTCTATCGCCCAGGCCCTATGGAGTCTGGAATGCTCGATGACTTCATCGAGCGAAAGCATGGAAGAAAACGGGTCTACTATCCCTTTGAAGAGGTAAGCTTCGACGAGCTCAAAGACTCCTTGGAGCCTACCTACGGCATGATCGTCTACCAAGAGCAGGTGATGCAGATCGTCCAGACTATCGGGGGCTTTAGCCTCGGTGAAGCCGATATCATCCGCCGGGCGATGGGAAAGAAGAAAAAAGATTTGATGGAGGAGTACAAGCGAGAGTTTGTACGCCGAGCCAGTGAGCGAGGGTTCGATCCTAAAAAGAGTGAGATACTCTTCGAGCTGATAGAAAAGTTCGCCGGTTATGGCTTCAACAAATCACACTCGGCAGCCTATGCGATGATCACCTTCCAAACGGCCTATCTCAAAGCCCACTATCCCCAAGAGTTCATGGCGGCCCTACTAACCAGCGAGCAGGACAACACGGACAAGATCGTCAAATACGTCGATGAGGTCAAACGGCTTGGTATCAAGCTCTTGCCTCCCGATATCAACCGATCGATCTTGGAGTTTAGCGCTACGGCGATGGATGGGGAGGATGTGATCCTCTTTGGGCTTGGAGCCATCAAAGGGGTAGGGCGCTCGGCTGTGGAGAGTATCTTGCAAGCAAGAGCAGATACGCCTTTTGAGAGTCTGGACGACTTCTTGCAGCGGATCGATCCCAACAAGGTCAACAAAAAGGTGATCGAAGCCTTGATCAAATCGGGAGCTATGGACTCCTTTGGATATAGTAGAAAAACGTTGCTGCTCAATATCGAAAAAATAGCCAACGCTTCCCATGAGATCGCCAGAGCCAGAAAGATGGCCGAAAACTCTTTGTTTGGAGATAGTGAAGAGCTCATCGATATCAAAGTGGAGCTGGAGGATATGGGCGAGTATGATATGAAGCAGATCTTGGAGTTTGAAAAAGAGACTCTGGGGTTTTATGTCTCTGGGCATCCATTGGATATCTACCGCAAAGATCTGGAGCAGATCCATTATACACTCTCCAGCGATCTGGACAACATCGCCGACTCCTCCGAGGCGCTATTTGTAGGAAAAGTGGAGGAGATCAAGACCAAGATCAGCAACAAAGGCAACAAGTTTGGCATCGTAAACATCATGGACTTGCATGGCAATATCGAGATGATGCTCTTTAGCGACAAGCTCGAGGAGTTAGAGCGGATGGATCTAAATAAGCCTGTAGCTTTCAAGGTCTACGTGACCAAAAACGACTCCTTCACCCGTATCCGCTGTGACGAGATCATGAGTCTCGAAGAGGCCAAAAAGCAGAATGTCCAGACCAAAATCGAAGAGCGCTACGAAGAACCTCTGGTAATCAAGCTCGATCTCAGCCATGAGATAGAGCGCCTCGAGGAACTGTATCATCTGGCCCTCAAATATCCGGGCAAAAAACCTTTGAAGCTGGTGATCGTCTCCAAACTGCAAGAGGTGGAGATCGAGTCGCAGGTTTATGTGAGCCAGGAGTTTGCCAAAGAGGCGGAGCAGCTTGGAGTGATGGTGGCGTAATTAGAGTCATCCAAACAAGTTCTTCCTCCACGCGGTTGTCCACGATGGGTACCCCGAAGTCAAAGCCTTCGACCCATCGGGCCAAAGCGTGTCGGGCGAACTGTTTGGATAACTACATATACCTGAATAAAGGGATCAAAACTCAAAAGAGTAGGGAACTTTTTCTCTTTTTTTATAGGCTTTCTCTTCACTCCACTCTTTGAAATCCTCCAGATCGAAAAGCAGCAGATTTTTGGGTCTGGATTTGAGCAGCTCATTTGAGAAGCTGCTTTTGGAAAATAGAGCGTAATACTCCACATCGAGCCCTATGAGTTGGCACTTTTTTTGTAGCGAGGTGAAAACCTTTTTGCAGATCTTGCTGTTTTTCCACTTGCACTCGCCCACCACCTTTTTGCCGTTTGGCAGATCGATGAGAATATCGAGCTCTACGCGTCTATCCCAGTAGCTGCCCCCTTTTTGGCCAAAACGATCTTCCAACATTTCACTACATAGTTCCTCGAAGGTGTAGCTGACGAAATTTTCCAAATCGCTTAGGATGAATTCGAGCACTTTGTCGTACTCTTTGGCTTCGATCAGCTCTTTGGATGGGTAGATGTAGCGAAACCAAAATCTGTGAAAAGGGGTGGTGAATTTTGCTTTGTGTTGGATACGGTAGCGTCTGAGCTCTTTTTTGAGTTTTTGTTTTGGGCGGGATTTTTTGGGTAGTTGCTCTCGGCTCAGCTCTTTAAGAAGCGAGCCTTTTTGCACCAGCTCTTCGAAATTTTGGTATCCCAAGGTGGTCTTCTTGATCGCAGAATCTATCTTGCGATCTCCCGTGGCCAAAGCGCTGAGCAATAGCTCTTCTTGAGTGGAAAAATCGATGGAGATATGAGAAGCATGGTGAAGCAGTAAACGAATGTTTTCTTGGATCGAGGCGGCAAAGTCGATCGGGAAAAGCTCTTCTGCACCGCTAAAACAGGCAAAAAACTCGATCGCCTTCTCTATCTCATGACGTTTGAAATTGGCATAGAAATTTTTGAAACGATTTTTTATTCTTTCACCTCTCTTGATTTGATATAATTATTATAACCTAAAAAGGGAATTTTATGAAAAAGCTGCTTCTGTTTTGTTTCACGCTTTTTGCGCTTTATGCAGACGAAAACTCCCTGCTCATCAAGGCGGTCAATGCTCTGGATCGATTCATGGCGCTTCCCGAAGAGCGAATCCCTCCCAGATTTTTGCGACAGGCTGGAGCCATCGCCATCATCCCCGATATGGTCAGAGGGGGAGTGATCGTAGGAGCCAGATATGGTAAAGGCATACTGCTGATACGCCAAAAGGGAGAGTGGAGTGATCCGATCTTTATCAAGATGTATGGAGGAAGTCTTGGGTGGCAGATAGGACTGGAGAGTATCGATGTGGTGCTCATTTTCAAAGAGGCCAAAAGCGCTTTGGAGCTTTTGGATCACGCTATCACCCTGGGAGCCGATCTCTCCGTGGCTGTCGGTCCGGTAGGACGGATCGCGGGTGCTGCGACGGATATTGAGTTCAAAGCCAAGATCTACACATACTCAAGAAGCATGGGGGCCTATGCCGGTATAGCCTTTGCCGGAGCGAAGCTGGAGGTGGACTATGAGGCCAACCAGCGCTTCTATCGCTGCGATCCTGCCAAGCTCTATTTGATCTTGCAAGGTAAATGCCACAAGGACAATCCCTATCTAAAAATCCTCAAGCAGAAATTGAAGGAGTATTCCAAATGGTGAGGATCAACCAAAGAAAGCCTTTTCGTCCAAGATGCAAGTATTGCCGTACCAACCGATATGTGATCCCTATCGTCTATGGCTTGCGGCTGGAGGAGGAGTGGCTCCAAAAAGAGGAGGCTGGTCAGATTAGGCTGGGAGGGGTGGCAAGAAGTGTGGACGCTCCCAACTGGCACTGCAGCAAGTGTGGAAACGAGTTTTTGAGATGAGTGGGTGTAGATACGATAGAGTGGTGCTTATGGGGTTCGAGTGGTATGAGCCCTCTACTATCTCCTTTTTGGAGCGAATAGTTCCCGAAGTGCTCCACATCCCAGCCGTTTTTGGCCAAAATCTCCCTCTCCCCTCTCACGCTTTTAACACCCTTCGTAAGCAATATCTCGCTTCTGCCTTTTTAGAAGAGCTGCTGTTTTATAAGCAGCGGCCAAAAGATATTCTTTTGGGAGTGACGGGTGTGGATCTTTTCGAGCCGAACCTCAATTTCGTTTTTGGATTGGCAGTGCCTTATGGAGTGGCAGTGATTTCTACCGTTAGGCTGCACAATGAGTTTTATGGTTTGCCAAAAGATGAAAAACTCTATCTAAAAAGAGTGGCTACGGAAGCGATTCATGAGATCGGCCATACTCTGGGACTTGGCCATTGTTCAGATCCACATTGTGTCATGCACTTCTCCAACTCGCTGGCCGATACGGATAAAAAGGGATATAGGTTTTGTCCAAAATGCTGGTCGAAAGCGAAACAGGTACTTTGTATAGGAGATAGCTCTCAATGATTTGGGAGATTTCGTGAAGATTTTTAGAATTTTTGATTGGTTGCGGAGGGAGGATTTGAACCTCCGACCTTCGGGTTATGAGCCCGACGAGCTACCAGGCTGCTCTACTCCGCGTCATGTAGATGTATGGCTGGGGTGGGAGGATTCGAACCCCCGAATGGCAGGACCAAAACCTGCTGCCTTACCGCTTGGCGACACCCCAATCTCTTGTTCGCCTTTCGTTTACGAGTGAAATTATAAACGATTTTTTTTCGTTTGTCAAGAGAATGCATTGCTGCTATAATAATCCAAAAATTATGGGGAGCGTCCATGCCTATCAAAAGAGTCCAAGAGGCCATAGAAGAGATCAAAAAGGGCAACATGATCGTCATGATCGACGATGAAGATAGAGAGAACGAGGGGGACCTGGTCTACGCAGCTACCTTCAGTACTCCTGAGAAGGTCAACTTCATGGCCAGCGAGGCGAGGGGGCTTATATGTGTGGCGATCTCCAAAGAGATAGCCGATCGGCTCGATCTGGCTCCCATGGTCCAAAGAAACGATTCGGCCCATGAGACCGCCTTTACGATTAGTGTGGACGCCAAAGAGGCGACCACTGGGATATCGGCATATGAGCGGGATATGACGATCAAGCTTTTGGCCAACCCTTTGAGCACGCCTCAAGATTTCGTACGTCCTGGTCATATTTTTCCTCTCGTGGCCAAAGAGGGTGGAGTGCTGGTGCGTACGGGACATACCGAAGGGTCGGTGGATATTTGCCGGTTGGCGGGACTGCAGCCTGCAGCCGTCATATGTGAGATCATGAACCCAGACGGCACTATGGCCAGACGAGAGAGTTTGGAAAAATTCGCCAAGCGTCATGGTCTCAAAATCGTCTATATCTCCGATATCGTGGAGTATCGTCTGCAAAACGAGCTGCTGATCAAAGAAAAAGGCGAGGAGGAGATAGAATTTTTTGGAGTGAAAGTCCAAAAGCGCGATTTCGAAGATCATCTGGGCAATATCCACACGGCTCTCATCTTCTATTCGGCTGAGGGGAGCGCCAATGTGAAGTTTCACAACGTGACACCCGACAAGGAGCTTTTGCTCGATAGCAAAAAATTTCGCTCTTTGATCAACTCCATCGACTATCTCAAGCGAAATAGTGGAGTACTTATATTTTTAGATTCAAAAAAAGTGAGCGATCAGACCAAAGAGTTTGGTATCGGAGCACAGATACTCAAAGCTTTGGGCGTGCATGAGATCAGACTACTCACTTCCCAAAAGGGTAGGGAGTTCGTGGGACTTGGAGGATTTGGACTGGAGATCAAAGAGGAGATAGAGATATGAAAAGAGTGGTGACGGCTCTGCTGGTGGCAACTGGAGCGATCGCCACGCCTTGGCATACCCACACCGAGCTCTCCTATATCCAAACCAGTGGCAATACCGACACCTCCTCTTTTGGACTCGATTTTCACGCTCAAAAGAGCTGGCTTCCTCATGAAATAGCTTTCGATTTCGATTCCCATTATGCTACCAGCAATGGTAAAGAGACCAAAAATGTTTGGTTTTTGGAAACGCACTACTACTACCATTTTTCTAAAATTTTGGAGTTGGAGTATCTTGTAGGATACAAGCAGGACAAGTTTTCCGGATTTGAGTATCAGTTCTATACTGGGCCGGGACTGGGGTGGCAAGCGATCCAGACTCCGGATCAAAGCCTTTCTTTGAATCTTTTAATTTTGTATTCTATCGATAGTTATACCACCGGCCAAAAAGATATCTACCCATCGGGAAGAGCTGGATTGGAGTATACCTATCGGATCACTCCTACACTCACTTTTTTTGAAGAGGCCAACTGGAGATCGGATCTCTCTCATCCCTCCAATTGGTTCTTGTACTCCAAAAGCTCCTTCTACAGCACTATCGACGGCAAGCTCAAGTTGGGGGTGAGCTACAAGATCGACTACAAAAACCTCCCCCCAGGGGATAAAAAGAAGATGGACCGCACCTTTATGGTCTCCTTGGTAGTGGACTGGTGAGATGAAGATACGAGTCTATTATGAAGATGTGGATGCTGGCGGGATCGTCTATCACAGTAGGTATATCAATTTTTGCGAACGGGCGAGGAGTGAGATCTTCTTTTCTCAAGGTATCTCACCAAAACTGGGGGAGTACCATTTCGTGGTCAAGTCTTTACAAGCTTCCTATCACCGGCCGGCTTTCTTGGGCGATATACTCGAGATCGGCACTAAACTTTTGGAGAGCAAGGGTGCCGTGGTGCGTCTGCACCAATGGGCCCAGAAGGGCGAAGAGCTCTGCTTCGAGATGGAGATCACTCTAATATGTATGCGGGGGGCTCGCCCCTCTCGCCTTCCTCAGGAGTTTGTGCAGGTACTTCGATCGGTACAAAGCTAAATCTCTCGCTTCGCCAGAGCGTGATATCGTAGCCGATCTGGTGATCTATCAGTCGCTCCTGGCTCTCTCTTTGAAATCCTAAAAATTTGGAAAAGAAGATGTCGCTTCCCACGAAAGAGGCGTACCCCAGCCAATCGAAATGGGAATCGATACCCAGCGCTTCCAAAGCGCCAGCGGTTTTGGGAGGAAGTGTACTTATAGAAGAGGCAAGAATGAGATCGTGACGATCTCTTGGCTGAGTGAGAGTGAAGAGGCGAGGGGAGTAGTTGATCTGAGTGCTCAGTTTGTTTTTTGGCTCTATGTCATAGAGAGTGAGTTGAGAGAGGATGAGGGCCGTTTTGACGATAGGGGTGTTGAGCACTACGCTTGATTGGTTGAGCTCTTTATTGTTTTCAAGATAGTTTTTGAGATTGGAAACGGTGGTGTCTATAGGATACTCTTTGGCCAAAATGTCCGGTTTTTGAAGGATATGGGTGCTTAGAAGTCGAGAGAGGGTGGAGTGTTCGAGATAAAACAGGGCCACTCTCTTTTGTGCCAGTTGCAAGAGTCTATCCAGCTGGCCAGTGTAGTCTGCTCCTCCAAAGAAGATATGATTGTCGGCTTGAGAGACAAAGGATCTGTGTAGCGTGGGTACGAAGATCGGCACTTCGCTGGAGAGGGTAGAGAGCACCTCTTTGTGATCGAAATCGAGCGGCAAGATGATCAGATCGCTTTGGTAGGCCTGGTCTACCAGATCTTGGATCTGGTCTTCTTTATCGTAAACGACGGTTCGTATTTGGTATGTGATCTCTTTTTGTAAGAAATAGGCTATTAACGATTTGACGACTGTATCGCTGTATGGGGCGAGAAGGTGTGAAGAGAGGATGGTGACGCGGATATGGTGCGTGGGCAAAAATGATGGCGTTCCAAAAAGTGTGGCATATGTCTGGTACTCTTTTTGCAACCCCTCGATATTTTGCGGCGAGGATTTGGCCAAAAAGGAGAAGATCTCGCCGTTTTGCAAATGCTCTTGCAAGCAGTAGTTGTCGCATGGATAGGTCTCAAGATCGATAAAATAGCTTTTGGGCAGAGGGACGGGAGAGAGGTATCTCCCCCCAGCCAGCAGCGACAAGAGCAGCACGGACCACAAGATCAAACTTCGCATAGCAACTCTTTGATTTTGAGTAGATCCTCGTAGGCTTCCTTCTTTTTGGAGGGATTGCGCAAAAGGTAGCTTGGATGGAAAGTGGGGATGAGGATACGACCTCTAAATTCGATCCTTTGTCCCCGTACTTTGGAGATGGGGGTAGTGTCACCCGTGAGCCAACGATAGCTGGTGGCTCCCAAAGCCACCAAGATTTTGGGATCGATGATCTCGATCTGCTTGAAAAGGTAGGGGATACAGGTACGGGCCTCTTCGGGTGTGGGGACGCGATTGTTGGGTGGGCGGCACTTGACGATGTTGGCTATGTAAACTTCGCTTCGGGGGATCTTTAGTACATTTTCTATCATTTTGGTCAGTAGCTGACCAGCCCGGCCTACGAAGGGGCGTCCCGTCTCGTCTTCGGTGGCTCCCGGACCCTCACCGATAAACATCAGTTTGGCGTGAGGGTTACCCTCGCCGAAGACCACGTTTTTGCGTGTTTTGGCCAAATCGCACAGATGGCACTGCAAGACTATTTTTTTGAGCTCTTCCAGATCGTCGGGCAAAGATTGTGTAACAGGATTTTCTTGTTTGATTGGATCCATATATGACGTTCCTATCCATTGGTGCAAATAGAGTTGATACAAAAGGGTGAGTCGTTGCCGATCGTTCATAAGAAATGATACAAAAGAGGGGGTTAAAGCGAGATTAAAGGGGCGAGAGCCCCGAAAGAGTTATTCGGTCACTTCCACTTCTACCGGATCGCTCTCCCAAAGACCATGCTTGGTGCAGTAGCTCATAGCGGTAAGCTTCATTTTTTTGGTAGGTACGATAAAAAAGTCCACTTCCGTTTGAGAGCATTGGTTGCCAAGAGATCCTGGTGTGAATGTGGCTTGTCCAAGTAGTCGCTCACCATCCCAAAGCTGTACATAGGCGATGTAGTGATCGAAATCGTCTGGATGGCAATATTCGTTTCCTACTTTGACATTGACTTTAAATTTCTCACCTTTCTTCGCTGTTTTTTCACAATGGATGAAAGGAGAGTGTCGATCGATGTAGTCCTTTTTGGCCTCTTTGTCCACTTGAGAGATATCTACATATCTATTGATTTTTGGCATATTCGCCTCCTTCGTTGAGATTTTTCACCCTTTATTGTACAAGAAAAAAATTAAAATAGGATAAAAAATCTCCTATTTGTCCCGTTACAAGTTTTGGATAAAATTATCTTATGAGAAAAATAGTAAGAAGATTGAAACGCTCTTTGAAGAGATTTTGGATAGTCTCTTTGCGCGAATACAAAGAGACGAAAAGAATGGCTGAAATCTATCTGAATGAAAGAGAAAACAAAGAGCTGATGCAAGAGGCCGACAAGCAGCTTATCGATCTTTTTAAGATCGTTTTTTTATTTCCTATCACGCTATTGCCAGGGTCCGTGATTATCGTGACGTTGTTGGAGCTGATCGCCAGAGCTTTCAAATGCTCCATATTCCCTACCAAGCAAAAGCTATAGGAGGCGGCTTACGCCGGAACCTCCGTCACATGGTGCTGCAGGCCAAGCTCTTCTGGAGTACATCCAAGGGCCAAACCGATGAGCTGCGGTAGATGCAGAATCGGCATCGGATTTGGTAGCTCTCTATTGACCGCTTTTGTGGCCGCTTTTTGCTTGACGTCCAGATTGAGATGGCATAGCGGACATGGTGTGACCATCACGTCGGCGTTGTTGTCCAGCGCATCGACGATGGCGTTTCCTGTGAGGATGTTGGAGGTTTTTGGAGCCTGTAGGTCCACATGGAAGCCGCAGCACTTGTTTTTGTGCTCGTAGTCTACGCTATTGCCCTCCAATGCCTCTATGAGTTCATCCAAAGAGGTGGGATTGTATGGATTCTCTTTGGTTCGGTTGAAGTGGTGGTGCAGCTCGCTTGGGCGGATGTTGTGACAGCCATAAAAGGGTGCGATATTGAGATGGCTTAGAGGTTTGACCACCCGATCTCGCAAATTGTCCAGACCGTAATCTTCGATCAATGCATAGAGAAAGTGGCGCACATTGCTCGTACCCAGATAGACCAGCCCCACCTCTTCGAGCTTTTCGTTGACTTTGGCTTTGAGTTCTGGGTCGTTGTCGAGCTTGTGTTTGGTCATGGCTGTATTGAGCTGGCAAGTGTTGCAGATAGTGACCATATCGAGCTCTCTTTTTTCGGCATAGCAGATGTTTCTGGCGTTGAGTACGAGGCTGAGGAAGGGATCGAAATCTTGCAGGTGGCTCGCTCCACAGCAGCTCGCCTCATCCAAAAGCACCAGCTCGATATCGAGCTTTTTGGCAATAGCCAGAGTCGATTTGAGAAGCTCCGGGGTGCTCTCTCTTGCGGTACATCCGGTATACAGGGCATATCGTAGTTTACTCATAGGCTATCCTTTAAAATTTCACCGTCGAAGCGATATCGACGAGCTTTTTGATTTCATCGAGATTTTTGGATTTTGGCATATTCCAAGGCATGACGATTTTGCCTTTTTTGAACATCTCCAGAGCCTCTGGAATATGTTTGAAGACACCGAAGCCTTCGCTGTACAGTACCAGTTCTCCTTCATCCAAGATACCATGCTTTTTGATGGAGTGCTTGAAGCCCACGGCATGCCTGGTGGCTACATTGCTTTTAGCCACACCCTCTTCAAAGATCTGGTTGTGCAGCTTGGTGATTTTGCCGATCGGATCGATATGTTTTGGACACGCCTCGGCACACTCGTAGCATTTGACACAGTCCCATACCCCTTGGCCCAGCTGATCTACGATTTCCAGCCGCTCTTTTTTGGCGTGATCTCGTACATCCGCCGTGAAGCGGTAGGCTTTTTCGAATGCGGCAGGCCCCAGATAGTCCTCGTTGACCTCCACCACAGGGCAAGCGTAGTAGCAGCAGCCACACTGGATACAGTAGTCCGCGTCTTCGAGCTTTTCCGCCTCACTTGGCGGGATGATGTTCTCCATCTGCGGATGCTCGTCGATCTCGGCCACGAGCCAGGGTTTGACGGCGTCGTACTTTTTCCAAAAGTCGGCTTTGTCCACCACCATATCTTTGACGGCTCGCTTTTTGCTCACGGGTTCGAGTATCAGCTCGGTGCCAAACGTCTCCACCATATCCACTACCCGCTCTTTGCAAGCGAGCGTGCTTCGTCCATTGACCTTGATGGCACAGCTGCCGCAGATTCCGTGGCGACAGCTTCTTCGGTAGGTGAAGCTGCCGTCATGCTCCCACTTGATGCGGTTGAGCAGGTCGAGGACCACCTCTTTAGGATCCACCTCCATCTCTATTGTGTCGTAGTGTGGCAAGTAGTCGGTCTCGGCGTTGAATCGAAAAACTTTCAGTGTCAGTTTCATGTCATACCCTCTTAATATTTTCTTTCTTGTGGTTCGAACTGAGTGATCACCACATCACCATACTCGAGTCGGATCTGGCCATCTCCATCCATATAAGCGTAGGTGTGCTTCAAGAAATTCTCGTCGTCTCTTTGGGGATAATCTTCTCGGTAGTGGGCACCTCTGGACTCTTTTCTGGCGATGGCCCCTTCGACGATGAAGGAGGCATAATCGAGCATATGCCCCAGCTCTATTGCCTCTTGTAGATCGGTGTTGAAGGTTTTGGATTTGTCGTCTATGCGGATGTTTTTGAAGCGCTTCTTGAGATCTTCGAGGATCTTCTTCTGCTTTTTGAGTGACTCCTCCGTTCGAAAGACTCCACAATTTTCGAACATCGTATCTTGGAGTTCTTGGCGTAGAGTCGCTGTATGCTCGGTGCCGTTGTTGGTGAGCAAGAATTCCATCTCCTCGAGCATTCTTTGTGCCTCTTCTGGCTGGGCCTCTTTGAGCTCGATGGTATCGAGGTCTTTGGCGATACTTTGCCCCACATGGCGGCCAAAAAAGAGCGCTTCAAGAAGGGAGTTGGCTCCCAGGCGGTTGGCTCCATGGACGCTGACGCACGAGCACTCTCCAGCGGCGTAAAGTCCTTCGACCGTCTCTTTTGGATTTTTCTTCACGTGTCCGTCGATATCGACTGGGATCCCTCCCATGGAGTAGTGGGCGGTGACGGTGATCATGATGGGCTCTTTGACCATATCTTGGCCAAGGAAGGTGATGGCAAGATCCCGTAGTTCTGGCAATCGTTCCATGATGAGCTCTTCACCCAGATGTGTCAGATCCAGATAGACCGCCATCTTGTCCGGACCCACACCTCTACCTTCTCTGATCTCGTTCATGATAGCTCTGGCCACCACGTCACGGGGAGCCAGCTCCATCTTTTCAGGTGCGTACTTTTCCATAAATCGCTCACCCAAGGCGTTGTAGAGCCGTCCTCCCTCGCCCCTGGCCGCTTCACTGATGAGGATACCGCTGCCCGCCAATCCACTTGGGTGGAACTGCACAAACTCCATATCCTCCAGTGGCAGTCCGTGGCGTGCTACGATGCTCAGGCCATCGCCCGTGTTGGCGTGGGCGTTGGAGTTGATCTTGAAGGCTCTTGCGTATCCACCCGTGGCGAACATCACCGCTTTTGCGTTGAAGATGGTGGGGGTGGAGTCTTTGAGATTGAAAGCCACCACACCGTAAGCTTTGCCATCTTTGTACAAAATATCGGCTACATACCACTCGTCCCAAAAGTCCACACCTTCTCTATCGGCTTGCTCGAAGATGGTCTGCAAGAGCGTCAGACCCGTTCTATCTTTGGCATAACAGGCTCTTGGTTTGCTCTGTCCTCCGAAGGGGCGCTGAGCGATACGACCATCTTCGCGGCGGCTAAAGGCCGCTCCCATGTGCTCGATCCATCGGATGGTCTCGGGTGCTTTGGAGCACATCAGCTCCACCGCATCCTGGTCGGCGAGATAGTCACTTCCCTTGACGGTGTCGAACATATGCAGCTTTGGATCGTCATCATCGCTTAGAGCCGCGTTGACGCCTCCTTGGGCCGCTCCCGAGTGGCTTCTGAGGGGATGGAGCTTGGTCAGTACTATCACATCTTTGCCCGCTTTTTGTAGCTCTCTGGCTGCGGCACATCCGGCGAGTCCGGAGCCTACGATGACCACGTCGGTCTGTACGATAGGTATTTCCATTCGGTCGGTCCTTTTGAGTGAAATTTTTACGATTATAGCATTTACGCCCAAAATCTTGATTAAAAGAGCCACTCCTGCCTTTTTTAAGGGGTGCTTTGTTACAATATTTATCAAAAAGAGGGGTCGTGGACAAAGAGCTTTTTTATATAAGTTTGATTAATAACAAATATATTGGCGACGATGCGGCGGTGGTGGATGGCCTGGTCTACAGTGCCGACGCTTTTTGTGAAAATATCCATTTCAAACGAGAGTGGATGAGTCTTGGGCAAATCGCCGCCAAGGCCGTGGCTGTCAATGTCAGTGACGCCGTGGCGATGAATGCCACGCCCAGATACGCTCTTGTCACCATCGCCATCCCCAAAGCCTGCACTCCAGCACAGATGGAGGAGTTGGCCAAAGGGCTTGGGAGTGCGTGCGAAGAGTATGGATGCCAGATCATCGGCGGCGATACCGTCGCTTCCGATCGGCTCGATATCTCCATCGCTCTCGTTTCCGCTACCAAGCGCCCCATCTATCGCAAGCCTTTGAGAGAAAGATATCTGCTGGCCTATACGGGAGATCTGGGCAGCGTGGCCAAGGATCTGCGGCGGCTGCTGCGAGGAGGGCGGATAAGTCCTCACTCCAAATTTGTCTCGCCAAAGCTTCGCACAGATTTCATGCGACGAGCCGCTCGTCATATCAAAGTGGCGATGGATATCAGCGATGGACTCTTCGACGATTTGGCTAAAATGACGCGCCTAAATCGCAAAGGGGTGCACTTCTTGGCTCCCATCCCCAAAGCCAAAGGGTGCAGTGGGGAGGAGTATGAGCTGCTCTTTGCCTTCGATCCAAGGCACAAGTACTCGATCCTGGCTCGTGCCAGAGCCGCCCGTACACCTGTGACCATTTTTGGCCAAGTGGTGCGGGGGCGATTTCGCAACCTTTGTAGACCAAACCATTTCTAAGGAACAGTATGGACCGACTTTTCTATCTCTCCCACGCTCCGATCGACTTCTATTTTCGGCCGACACCCGAGACTTTCGTGGTGGAGGAGGTACCGCTTTATCCTTTTAGTGGTGAAGGGGAACATCTGATACTCAAAGTAAGGAAAAAAAATCTCTCCACCTGGGAGATGCTCCAAGCTATCAGCGAGCAGGTGGGGGTGAAGCTTCGAGATATCGGCTATGCCGGCCTCAAGGACAAAAACGCCTTGACCTACCAGTATATCTCTCTTCCAAAAAAGTATGAAGAGAAGCTGGGGCATCTTAGCCATCCAGCCATCAAGATCATCGAAAAGACCTACCACACCAACAAAATCCGCCTGGGACACCTCAAAGGCAATTGTTTTTTTATCCGACTCAAAAAGGTCTCGCCCGTGGATGCCAAACGAATCGATGAGGTGCTAAGGACTATCGAGAAAGAGGGGATGCCAAACTACTTTGGCTACCAGCGATTTGGAAATGAGGGAGACAACTGGCGGCTTGGCGAGCAGATCGTGGCTGGAGTCAAAAAGGAGCGAAACAGAAAGCTTCGAAAGCTTCTCATCAACGCCTACCAAAGCCATCTTTTCAATCTGTGGCTGAGTAAACGGGTGGAGCTAAGCCGCTTGATCAATTCTTTCGATCCAAAGGAACTTGCGGATGTGCTGGATCTACCCAGCGGGATTATCAAAGAGCTCAAGGAGCAGAAGCGATTTTTCAAAATTCTTCCTGGCGATATCGCTATGCACTACCCATTTGGCAAGATCTTTTATGTAGAGGATACGCCAGCCGAGGCCGAGAGATTTTGGCAGCGCCAGATCTCTCCTACGGGATTGCTGCCCGGCCGTCGGGTCAAGCGGGCCGATGGACTGGCCAGAGAGATAGAGAAGGATTTTGATGACGAGCGGATCGAGGAGTTTGGCGACAGGCGCTACGCCTGGGTCTTTCCTGAAGATATAGAGGGCCGCTACAGGGAGAAAGAGGCGTGGTATGAGCTTGGTTTCTTTTTGCCCAAAGGAAGTTATGCTACAGTACTACTCGAAGAGATCGCCCACAAAAAACTACAAGGAGAATAGATGAGAGCGGAATTCAAAGAAGATTGCAAATATGCCGACGAGATCCACGAGGATGTGAAAGATCTTTTTTACAAATGGCTCAAGCGCTATGGGCTCGACGTACCGGAGATGGACGAGGATCTGGCCTCCAGGCTGATCCTCACAGAGATGCGAAAGGCGCTGGATGAGCTGGAGCTTAAGCATTGCGGAGGTGCTTGTGATACCGAGCCGCCCAGCTGCCCAAACTAATCTTTGAAGAGTAGGCTGCCGATGCGCACCATATTGGAGCCGCACTCGATGGCCAGCTCGAAGTCGTGGCTCATCCCCATGGAGCAGATTTCTGCGCCGTGGGGTTTGAGGGCTTCATAGATTTTGTAGGTAGTCTCGAAGCTTTGGCGAATGAGATTTTCATCCTCGCTGTGGGCTCCGATGGTCATCACGCCTTGTAGATCGATATGTTTGGTCTCTTCGATGATCTTGAGATACTCGTCATAGGCTCGCTCTGGCTCAATGCCCGCTTTCGTGGGCTCTTTAGAGCTGTTGATCTGCAGCAGGCAGCTCATCTTCTTGCCCTTGGCATCGAGCCGTTTGTCGATCTCGAGGGCGAGCTCCAGGCTATCAAGGGACTGCATGAGCCAAGGCTCCAGGTCGATGAGGTGGTTGATCTTGTTCTTTTGGAGTCGGCCGATGAAGTGCCACTCGATGGGCAGATCCTCCAGCTCGCTGGCTTTGGCTTTTAGATCTTGGACTCTACTCTCGCCAAAGGCCCGCTGCCCCAGTTCGTACAGAGCTCTGATCTCCTCGCTGCCTACATATTTGCTCACCGCCACGATCTGGACGATATGGTGTTCGCTTCGCTTGATCCTGGCACTCTCCACCCTTTGGACCACCTCGTCGAAGTTGTCTCTGAGTCTATACTTATCCATTGATACCTCCTAAGAGCCTATTGATATCGTTATAAAGGCCTAAGCCCATGAGCCCCAATAAAAAGGCCCAGCCAGCCAGCGTGATCTTGTAGAGCGCCTCTTCGCTTGGAGTGTGGCGAGTAATCCATTCATAGAGGTTGAACATGATGTGGCCGCCGTCGAGGGCTGGGATGGGGAGCAGATTGAGGATGCCCAGGTTCACCGAGATCAGAGCCGTCAGGCTCAGTAGCGCTACCAGTCCCACCTGGCTCGCCTTGGCTGTGACGTCCATGATGGAGATCACGCCTCCAATCTCTTTTGGCGAGACCACCCCTTCGATCATCTTTTCAATTCCCAGCACGATAAATTTGCTCGCCTCCACTGTCTTTTGCCAAGCTACCTCGATAGCTTCGAGAGGAGAGTAATGGACCTTGACGAACTCTTGGGCTGGAGCGATGCCGATCATGGGTCGACGCACCTGCTCGCCAAAGATATTTTTGGTAGATGTCGGTTTGGGAGCGATGCGAAGATGCACTATCTTGCCAGCTCTGTCGATTACGAACTCAAGCGGTTTGCCAGGGTGCTCTGCGATGATGCGGCTAAGATCCTCCCAGCTGCGCACCGTTTGGCCATCGATGGCGAGGATCCTGTCACCTGGCTGCACTCCCGCCTGGGCTGCTGGCGTATTGGGCAGTACTTTGCCGATCTTTGGCGCCAACGTGTCGTAACCCATCAGTGCCACTGCCAGATAGAGCAAAAAGGCCAAAAAGAAGTTGGCGAAGGGGCCTGCGAGGAGGATGATGATCCGCTGCCAGGGTTTTTTAGCGCTGTAGCTGTCAGGATCCTCGCTTCGCTTGGTAGGATCCGTGTCGTCTTGACCTTTCATCTTCACATATCCGCCCAGTGGAATGGCACTGATGGCCCACTCGGTATCGCAGCACCACTTTTTGGCTACCACTGGACCGAACCCGATACTAAATCGCTCCACTCTCACGCCAAAAAAGCGTGCCGCCAAAAAGTGGCCAAGCTCGTGGAAAAAGATTAAAAATGATAGTACCAGTAAACTTACAACTATTCCCATCGTTACCTCAAATATGCTTTGATATATTCGTAACCGCTATAGAGTGTCAAGGCTACGGCGATCCAGAGCAGCAGCTCGCCTCCGGGCCAATCCATCATCAAAAAGCCGATGGCGATCATCTGGGCGATGGTCTTGATCTTGCCAAGAAAGCTCGCTGCGATCTCCTTGCCGATGCCGGCTGCACTGACCCGAAGCCCCGTGATGAAAAACTCTCGAGTAAGGATCAGATAGATCGCCCAAGGATCCGCACGTCCTAAGACCATCAGTCCCAAAAATCCAGCCAGCGTGAGCATCTTGTCCGCCAACGGATCCAAGATCTTGCCAAGCTCCGTGATCTGATCGAACTCTCTGGCGATATAGCCATCGAAAAAGTCGGTGATGGATGCGAGCACGAACAAAAAGGCGGCCCAATAGTCCAGCCAGCTTGGATGGATATGGGCGAATATGGGCAGATCCCTCTCCACCAGCAAGAAAAACATAAGTGGCGCAATAAAAAGGCGCGATAGGGCGAGCAGGTTTGGCAGATTCATCAGCTAAAGCTGGTCCCCCCATCCACTACGATCGTCTGTCCCGTGATCCAGCTTGCATCCTCGCTGCACAAAAACCAGCAAGCTCCCGCCAGATCCTCTGGTCGTCCCATACGCCCAAGGGGGCTTCTGGCGATCGTCTCGGCCTTTACCTCCTCGTAGTTTGGAAAAGCCCGCAGGGCATCAGTATCGATAGGGCCACCGCTGACGGCATTGACTCGGATGTTCTTTTCTCCAAGCTCGTGAGCTGCATATTTGACCATCGTCTCCACTGCCGCTTTGGAGCTGCCGTGTCCTGCGTAGTTTGGAGTGTAGACCAGATTGCCGGTGGAGCTCATGGAGATGATTGAGCCGCCTCCTACTTTTTCCATCCTCTTGGCCGCCTCTTGAGCTCCTACTACGAAGGCCAGTACGGTAGCGGTGTAGATGTTGCACAGCCCCTTTGGCTTCAGGCGCATGAAAGGCCCAAAGCCTCCTACCACCGGGCGACCGGAGATGATGGCGTTGGAGATGAAAAAGTCCACTCTCTCAAAATCTTGATCGATCTGCTTGAAAAGCTCTTTATAGTCGTTGGGTTCCAAAATATTAAGAGGGTAGGCCTTGGCTTTGATCCCGTACTTTTGGGATAGCTCCTGGGCCAGTTGGTTGGCCAGCTCCTCGTTGGAGTTGTAGGTGAAAGCCACATCCACCCCCTCTTTGGCAAATCGCTCCACGATCGCCTTGCCGATGCCTCTGGTACCTCCGCTTAATACCAATGTCTTGCTCATTGTACCACCTCATACTTTTGTAGTATCTTTTTGAGTAGCTCCATATGCTCATCGCTTGGCGGCACGAGTGGGAGGCGATACTCCAAGCTCTCCAAGAGTCCAGCCAGATACATGGCCGCTTTGATAGGGATCGGGTTGCTCTCGCAAAAAAGAGCCTTGTTGATCTCATAAAGCTCGTCGTTTATCATCTTGGCCGTATCGAACTGCCCGGCGAGTCCTGCGTGGACCAGCATGGCGATCTTGTCTGGCAGCAAGTTGGCGGTGACCGAGATCACACCCATCCCCCCATCGGCGATGATGGGGTAGTTGATAGCGTCATCACCGCTGATGGCATAGAGCTCTGGCCGTTTGGCCAAAAGCTCCACAGTGCGCTCGATGGAGCCCGTGGCTTCTTTGATCCCGTAGATGTTTTCTACTTCGTCGAAGAGGCGAAAGACGGTCTCGGGCTTGAGATCTACACCCGTACGTCCCGGGACATTGTAGAGTACTACGCCGATATCTACAGACTCGGCGATTGCCCTGTAGTGCTGGTAGAGCCCCTCTTGGGTCGGTTTGTTGTAGTATGGCGTGACGCTAAGGATCGCGTCGGCTCCTGCTTCTTGGGCGAACTTGGCCAGATCGATCGCTTCATGGGTAGCGTTGCTGCCAGCTCCCGCCATCACTTTGGTACCGGTGCCTTTACACACCTCCACGGCGATCTGGATACAGCGTTTGTGTTCATCGTGGCTTAGCGTCGCGCTCTCTCCTGTGGTCCCTACGGGTACTACGGCGTCTATGGCGTTGTCGATCTGGCGCTGGATGAGCTGGGCGTAGCGTTCTTCGTCCAGTTTGCCATCTTTGAATGGGGTGATGAGTGCGGTCATCGCTCCTTTTACTTTTTCCATCAATCTTTCCTTTCAATCACGGTGGTGGAGTTGTCTTTGGTGAAATATTTCTTGGCTACTTCTTGGATATCTTTGGTGGTGAGTTTGTCGATATTTTCCTCGTAATGCAAAAGTGGCTCGATGTTGCCTCTGGCAAAATAGCTGCCAAAGAGACTGGCTACGTTGCTGGAGTTTTCGAGTGAGAAGATGAAGTCGGCTTTGGTATTGATCTTGAGTTTATCCAGCTCGCTTCGTTCGATCTTGCCCTCCTTGAGCTTGTCGATCTCGCTCCAGATCTCCTTTTCTATCTCCTCGGCGGTCACGCCCGGATTGGCGACAGCGAGGAAGATAAAAAGTCCCGGATCGATATTTTCCATATTGTAGCCATAGATCTGGTTGACCATCTTTTTTTGATCCACGAGGGTTTTATAGAGTCGGCTGCTCTTGCCACTGCTAAGCAACTCACTGATGGCGCTTAGAGCCACTTGGTCTTTGTCCTCGAAGTTTGGGATATGAAAAGCGATGGCCAGGATCTGAGACTCCACATCTTTTTTGATGTAAACCCTCTTGGGACCGTCTTGCTTGGGCTCTACTTGATGGACTTTTGGAATGTCGCAGCAGTTTGGTATCTGCTCGAAATGCTTTTTGGCCAGCTCGAACACCTCACTCTCGTTCACGTCGCCCGCTACCACGATAATGGCGTTTTTGGGTTGGTAGTAGGTCTTGTGAAAGGCTCTGATATCCTCGATGGTCCAGTTGAGGATATCGCACATAAATCCTATGGGCGTCCAGTGGTAGGGGTGATAGATATAAGCGTTGTTGAAAAGGCGAAAATAGAGATACCCGGTGGGGCTGTTGTCGGTGCGCCATCTGCGCTCCTCTGCCACCACTTCTCGCTCGGTCTGGAACTCTTTTTCGTCCAGTTTCAGATTTGCCATCAGCTCGCTAAAGAGCCACAAGGATTTGTCCAGATGCTCCTTGGCGCTTTTGATGAAGTAGTGGGTGTAGTCGAACCCTGTCGAGGCGTTGTCCACGCCGCCAAAGCTCTTGACGATCTCGTCGAACTCTCCAGCTTTGAGATGTTTGGTCGATTTGAAATTGAGGTGTTCGAGCATATGGGCGATCCCCGTCTTGCCCAGCACCTCGTTGCGGCTGCCCACTTTGTAGAAGATATCAGTGGTGAGCACGCCACTATCGTTGTGCATCGGGATCGCTACGACCTTGAGGCCGTTTTTAAGTGTGGTTTCGTAATATTTTGGCAAACTTCCAGCCATCAATCCTCCAATGATCAGTAGTGATAGTAGTAACGCTCTCATCGCAAATCGGCTCCAACGGCTTGATTGATATGGGTAAAGCCATCTTTTTGGAGTAATTGTAGCAAACCAAGATTGATATCGCGAAGTAGCGCAGGACCGCCGTAGATGAAAGCGGTGTAGAGTTGTACCAAATTGGCTCCGGCTCGGATACGCCGATAGGCCTCCTGGGCGCTATCGATCCCTCCAGCACTGATGAGGATCGTTTGGCCAAAGAGCTCTTTGGCTACGGCTTGGAATATGGCGAAGCTTTTATCGGCGATCGGCTTGCCGCTGATACCTCCAAAATCTTTGGCACCTCGCAGCAGAGTGTAGTCGATAGAGGTATTGGTGGCGATGATCCCGCCAGCTCCCGCTTCTACCGCCGTTTTGGCCAAACTGACTGCTTGATCTGGTGTCATGTCTGGAGCTATTTTGAGTAGGATCGGAGTATCGGTACGCTCTCTTGCCATAGCAAAAAGCTCATGGATGAAGCTTTCGTTTTGCAAATCTCTTAGACCCGGCGTATTGGGGCTGGAGATGTTGATCACCAGATAATCTGCCAGATCCTTGAAAGTTTCGATCAAGAAACGGTAATCCTCCAAAGCTTTTGCTTGGGGTGTGGTTTTGTTTTTGCCGATATTGACACCGATGGGAAAGGGGGCTGGGTAGATACGATTCAGTCTTGCCTTGACCACCTCGGCCCCTTCGTTGTTGAAGCCCATGGCGTTTTGGAGAGCCTCATACTTGGGATAGCGAAAGAGGCGGGGCTTTGGGTTGCCCTCTTGGGGACGAGGAGTGACAGTACCCACCTCCACGTGGCCAAACCCAAGAGCGTGCAGGGTAGGCACCATCGTAGCGTTTTTGTCAAATCCCGCAGCCAGTCCCAAAGGATTTTTGAACTCCTTGCCAAAAAGCTTTTGAGTTAGCCGCTCATCCTCCACCAAGTAGCGCTTTTGTAAAGCTTCAAGTAGTGGCGGGAAAAATCCGGCCAGCTCGAAAGCGGTCTCGGCGATGTGGTGGGCCGTTTCTGGATCGAGGCGAAACAGCACTTTTTTGATCGTTTGGTAGTCCATATCGCTCCTTTAAATTGCTCAATTATACTGATTTTTGCGATAAAGCTCAATGTAATGGGGGCACGACTCCATCAGCTTTTCGTGGCTGCCCTCGCACACCTTTTTGCCCTTTTGCATCACGACGATCTTGTGGGCATCTGTGATGGCGGGGATGTTGTGGGAGACGATCAAGACGATACGATCTTTGGCCAGCTGCTTGATGGTCTGGATGATGGCTCGTTCGCTTTTGGCATCCAGCGCACTGGTGGCCTCATCGAAGATGAGGATCTTGGGGTCTTTGTACAAAGACCTGGCGATGGCCAGACGCTGGCGCTGGCCGCCACTGAGGTTCATCCCAGCCTCTTCGATCTTTGTATAAATCCCCTCAGGCAGCTCCTTGACGAACTCCCAGGCTTTAGCCATCCGCAAAGCCTCTTCCACCCGCTTTGGATCGAAATCTTCTCCACCGATATTAAAAGCGATCGACTCTTCGAGCAGATAGATGCGTTGGCTCACCAGTGCGATATGGGCGCGGTAGTCGTCTATGTCGATACTTTCGATATCGATACCATCCAGGGTGATGCGGCCAGCAGTGGGAGAGTAGAAACGAACGACAAGAGAGAGGATCGAGCTCTTGCCGCTGCCGCTATCGCCTACGATGGCCGTGATTTGGTCTTTGTGGGCGCAAAAGCTCACATGATCCAAAGCGGGTGTCTCGCCATAGCGCAGACTCACATCTTCGAAGCAAAGTTTTTGGGGATTGGGAGGAAAAGGGAGTGTGCCGCTTCTTTGGCTGGGCGTAAGATCTATGATGGCAAAGATTCGCTCACTGGCTGCGATGGCGTCTTGGAGCTTGTTGTAGAGTTTGGAGACATGCTTGATGGGAGTGTAGAGCATGAAAAGCGCCGTCATGAAAGAGAAAAACTGCCCCGCACTCATATGCCCCTCGATCACCTCCCGTCCGCCTACATAGATCACCAAAGCGATGATCACAGCACCCAAGCTCTCCATCAAAGGGCTCACCAGCTCGCTGGTACGCACCTGATCAAGAGTGAGGTGGAAAAACTTCTCGTTGTGCTTGGCAAAGCGCTTAAGCTCTCTTTTTTCCAGTCCTTCGGCCTTGATCAGTTCGATATTGTTGAAAAGCTCGCTTAAGTGCTTCGTTAGATCGGCGATGGTCTCTTGGGATTTGTGGGAGATCTTTTTCATCCGTTTGGCGAGTCTGGAGAGGGGGTAGAGCGCCAGTGGCATGAGAAATAGAAAGTAGAGGGAAAGCTTGGGACTTTGGTAGATCACCACCACCAGAAGTGCCAGGATCGTCAGCAGCTCTCGCAATAGATCTGGGATCATATTGGCCACCACGTTTTTGATGCGGTTGATGTCGTTGGTGAGGCGGCTGATGAGCTCTCCCGAGGGTTGGGAGACGAAGTAGTCCATCCGCATAGAGAGGATTGAGTGCAGCATCCGCTCTCTGATTTGGCGGATCACATCTTGGCCGATATACTCGGTGTAGTAGACCTGGATGAACTTACCAAATCCTTTGAGCAGATAAAGCAGCACCACCAGTGGGGGCAGGATAGCCAGCATATGGGCATCTTTTTCTATAAAGATCTCATCCAACACCGGTTTGACCAGATAGGCCGAGGCACTGGTACCTACGGCGGCCGCCACCATCCCGGCGATGGCGATGGCGAATTTACTTTTGTGCTGGCGGATATAGGGCCAAAAGCGCTTTAAAACGGCGATCAGATCTTTTCCCACACCGTCCCTTGAGGCGTATCCATGATAGCAATACCTATAGAGCGCAGTTCCTCTCGGATTGCGTCGGCTTTGGCGAAATCTTTTTGCTTTTTGGCCAAAGCGCGCTCTTCGATGAGCTGCTCTATCCGCTCTTTGGTCTCTTGGTCGATACCCAGCTGAAAGTATTCATAGGCATCTTTTTGCCCGATGCCAAGCAGCTCTCCAAGATAGTCGATATTGGCGGCGATCTGCTTTTTGATAGCTTTGTTTTTGGGCTCTTTGTCCAGTGCTTCGTTGGCAGAGGCGATGAAAGCATCCATTACAGCCAAAGCTTTGGAGATATTCAGATCGTCGCTCAACGCCTCGAGCAGCTCCTTTTTAAAAGGCTCTGCTACTTGGGAGGGCTTTTGGCCGTAGATCCGCTTTTTGAGGCGATAGAGCCGATCGAGCCGCTTTTTGGAGGAGAGCAGATCCTCTTCGTTGAAGTTGAGATTGGATCGGTAGTGGGTGCTAAGTAGATAGAAGCGCAAAATCTCTCCGTCATATACTTCGAGGGCGTCTTTGATAAAGAAGCTGTTGCCCAGCGATTTGCTCATCTTCTCGCCACTGATGGTGACAAAGCCGTTGTGCATCCACTGCTTGGCCAGCTCCTGGCCGTAGGCGCAGCGGGTCTGGGCCGCTTCGTTTTCGTGGTGGGGGAAGAAAAGATCGGCCCCGCCCCCGTGGATATCGATCTGGTAGGGGGTATCGTGGTAGGCCAGGTGTTTGGCGATCATGGCAGAGCACTCGATATGCCAGCCAGGTCTTCCCCGCCCAAAGGGGGAGTCGAAACAGACATCATTTTCTTTGCACGCTTTCCATAGGGCAAAATCGGCCGGATTTTTCTTGTGGGGGTCGGGCTCGATGCGTGAGAGGCTCTCCTCGTCGCATTTGTGGCTCAGCTGGCAGTACTTGGGGTCTTTGGAGGTGTCGAAGTAGATATCGCCAGTAGGGGTCTGGTAGGCGCAAGCCTTCTTCAGCAGCCTTTCTATCATATCGAACATCGCATCCAGATCCTCGGTGGCCCTGGGCTCTATGTCGGCTCGCTCCACTCCCAAGGCCTCCATATCCTCCAAGTAGCGGTGGATGTAGTACTCGGTGATCTCTTGGAGGCTCTTGCCACTTTGTTTCATTTTTTTGATGATCTTGTCGTCGATATCTGTAAAGTTTTTCATAAAAATGGTCTGGTAGCCAAGAGCTCGCAAGGTGCGGCGCAAAAGGTCAAAAGCGATGGCACTGCGGGCGTGCCCCAGATGGGCGTCGTCGTAGACCGTGGGGCCGCAGACATAGACTCGCACCTGATTGTTTTTTAGAGGCTGGAGGGGGACTTTTCGTTTGAGGGAACTATCATAGATAACCATCGAGCACCTTTTTTATAAAAATCAAAGCAATCGTTAGCGCAATTATAGCAAGTATAGCACGCATCGACACCGCCTGGCGGCAAAGCTGCCAAAAGCGTTTTTGGCCAAAAAGCTGGATATTTTTGTATAGCAGCACCCATCCAGCAAGGCTCGATGCCAGGGCCAGACCGGCTGCTTGATAAAAAAAGAGCAGCACCAAAGAGCCTACGATATTGGTGGCCAAAGAGTAGGTGGCGATGCGGGCGGCCTCCTTTTGGCGGTGGGTAGCGTAGAGCCACAAAGAAAGCAGCTTCGATAGCCCATAGGGGAGCAGTCCTACCATGTACATGGCCAAAACCTTGGATGCGGCCAGGGTGTCGGCTCTGGTGAAGTTGCCCCGCTCAAAGAGTAGCCAGACGATCTCTTTGGAGAGGATCACGCCCCCAAGGGTGCTGGCACTAAGCAGCCATAGAAGCAGCGTGAAGCTTTTGGAAAAGTAGGCGAGGGCTTTGGCCTCATCCTTTTTGGCCAAAGCTTTCGAGACGCTGGGAAAAAGGGCCGTAGCCGTAGCGATGGCAAAAAGAGCCAGGGGCAGCTGGAAGACCCTGTTGGCGTAGTAAAGATAGCTGATAGAGCCAGCCGCCAAGAAAGAAGCCAGCCAAGTATCCAAAAAAGCAGATATTTGGGCGGTGGAGTTGCCCCAGATGGCTGGGAAGAAGTTTTGATAAAAGCGCTGCAGATCCTTTTGGACAAGAGCCTTTTTCTTTGGAAGCACCACAAGAGCTTTCAAAAGCCACCGAGTGATCCCAAAGCGCTTTGCCATCCACAGATGCAAAAGTAGCTGTAGCGCTCCGCCTATGAGCACCGCCACACTCATCGCCCAGACGATTTGGGGCTTGGCGGAGTGGGCAAAAAGCACAAGAGCTGTGATGAGCGAGAGATTGAGCAAGGCGGTGGAAAAGGCGGTAGTGGCGAAGTGCTCTTTGTACTGTAGTAAGGCTGCGAGGAAAGTGACGCAAAAGATGAGGTCCAGATAGTAGAAATTGAGCGCTACATAAGGGGCCGCAAGCTCGATGAGTCGCTCGTTGAAACCCAGAGCGATGAGGCGAGTGAAAAACTCATTAAAGAGAGTGACAAGGAGTGAGAGCCCTAAAATGAGCCAAAAAAAGCGCCAAAAGATAGCGGCGCTAAAAAGAGCCTTATGCCGTGAGGCGCTAAAAGAGGGCAAGAAGCTTTGCACAAAGGCCCCCTCGCCAAAGATGCGGCGAAAAAGGTTTGGGAGCTTGAAAGCGACGAAGAAGATATCGCTGTAGATATTGGCGCCAAGGATGGAGGCGGTGAGTAGGTCTCGGATGAAGCCAAGTATACGGCTAAGCAGTATGCCCGCACTATTGGTAAATATCTTTTTAATCAACTTTGAGCCTTGTGGCGAAATAGAGGCCGAGCCCAAGCATGGCGATGGTAAAGCTATAGAGCACCTCGTAGCCAAAGGTTTTGAGGATGAGGCCACCTGGAATGGCAAAAAAGAGGCCGATGGAGGTGAGATTGTTTTGCAAGGCGATGTAGACGGGGCGTTTGGACTCTGGGGCGATGAGTAGCAGCAGATTCATCGTAGATATCCGAAAGCCATCTATCGCCATCCCCAGAGCGAAAAAAGCAAAAAAGTAGCTAAGCTTCCCATGAGATAGAAGCAAAGAGGCATAGGCGAGGATGGCGAGCAAAAAAGAGGCGATCATGATCTGCTTGTATCGTGGAGAGAGGCGGCGCCAGATGAGGTTGCCCAGCAGGGCTCCACCCATTTGTACCACGATAAATCCACCCACCAGCCAGCCGGTGAGCTCGATATGCTCTTTGGCTTGCAAGATCACAAAGGCGAAGCCAAATAAAAAGGAGTAGCTGAGTAGTACGGTGACGATCTGGATCTGGAGTCGTTTATCCTCTTTGAGCAGAGCAAAAGCGTTGCGCAAAAACTCGAAAAAGCTCTTTTCTTTTTGGCTGATACTCTCTTTGGGCGGCTCCTCGATGGTGGAAAAAGCCAAAAGTCCAAGCCCCATAAAAAAGGCGCTGACGATAAAAAGATAGGCGTAGCTGTGAGGTGGCTCGAAATGCTGCAGTATCCAGCCGGCCGCCAGACCGCTTAGGATCGAGCCGATGGCGGCAAAAAATTGGCGGTTGGCCATGGAGCGGCCCCGAAGCTCGTGACTGAAGACTTTGGCCAAAATCTCGTTGAAGTAGATACTGCCAAATCCGGCACTGAAGCTGAAAAAAAAGAGCCCCATACCGATAAGCCAAAGGGTGAGGGTGGGGTGCGTGGAGCCAAAAAAGTAGATGGCAAGCCCGATACCCAGCCAGCTAAGAAATCTGGCCAAAAAGACAAGGCGCAGATAGGGCATCACGTAGCGAAAACTCTGGGCGTAAAAGGCCGCAAAGAGCTGCACCAAGATAGCTCCGCCCCGAAGCAAGGAGGTAAAGACTCCCACGATCGCCACGTTTTGGCTAAAGTGGTGGATGATGAGCGGCAGCGTGGTCGAAGGCTCGGCGATGGTGAGGGCCACGGCCAAGAAAAAGCCGTGGAGTACGTTTTTTAGATTGTTTTTGGCATACATTAGCGTAATTATACATTAAGAGGAGATTGGTTACAATCGCTGCAAATTTTTATAGAAAAATGATCAAATCTCGCTCAAACGAGTTGCAATTTTTGCTTGCGCACCTCTTGAAAATTTTATTAAAAAGTGCGAACGGGAGGAGCGTTACGAAGGATAACTGCTTATCCTTCGTAGCTCCGCACGGCGAGGCGTTTATGCAAACTTGCATAGCCTACGCCTGTAGGGCGCCCTTCGGGTTGGGCGCACTTTTTTGGCCAAAGGCCAGCATAAAATTTTCAAGTTAAAATTGCAAAGTTTTCGCTCTATTTGTCATTTTTCTTTGACTTTATAAAGGAGCTCCATTGATCGTAGGTCTGCGAGGACGTATCCTAAAAAAAGAGCCCACTTCCGTACATATCGAAGTACATGGAGTGGTCTACGAGGTCTTCATATCTCTCAATACCAGTGCTCAGTTAGATTGCATGGACAAAAGTGAGATATTTTTGCATACTACCCATATCATCCGTGAAGATAGCGAGAGTCTCTATGGCTTCGCTACCGAAGAAGAGAAGCGGCTTTTCGATCGCCTCATTCGCCTCAGCGGCGTGGGACCCAAGGTGGCTTTGGCCATATGCTCCACTTTCAAGCCATCTGAGTTTGTCGAGGCGGTACGCCAAAAGAGTGTGGCGAAACTCAAAAAAGTGCCTGGTATCGGGCCAAAAAGCGCCCAGCGGATATTGGTGGAGCTTGGGGAGTTCGAGCTGCAGACCAGTGGGGTGGTGGACGAGGCGGCGTCGCAGGCTGCAAAAGCGCTGGAGAGCCTGGGATTTAAAAAAGAGCAGATCCAAAAGGTACTCGCCCAGTGTGAGGCTACGGATACGGCAGGGCTGGTCAAAGAGGCTTTGAAAAAGATACAAAAGATTTAGGAGTGAGTATGAAGTATATGGTGCTCTTTGGAGGCAGAAGCTATGAGCATGAGATCAGTATCGTCAGTGCCATTGCGCTAAAAGAGCTCATCGACGCGAAGTTTTTGTTTTTGGACGAGGAACACGAGTGGTATCTGATAGAGCCAAAGGCTCTCAGGGCCGATCTGTTTATCAAGGGCGAATATAAAAAGATGCCAAAAGTCCAGCTACAAAAAGGAGGGTTCTATCTCAAAGGGCTGCTGGGCTCTAAAAGAATTGAGGCGGATGTGGCGCTCAATCTGATACATGGAGGGGATGGAGAGGATGGACATATCGCCGCCCTCTTGGATTTCTATGAGATTCCCTATATCGGTCCCAGGATAGAGGCCTCGGTGGTGGGATTTAACAAGATGCTGACCAAGCTCTACGCCAAAGAGGTGGGAGTGAGGGTGCTGCCCTATCAGCTGCTGCGACGAGGGGAGCCAAGGGAGCTGGAGTTCGAGTTTCCTGTCATTATCAAGCCATTACATCTTGGCTCCAGTATAGGCCTGGCTGTGGCCAAAAATAAAGAGGAGTTAGAATATGGGCTCGATGTGGCTTTCGAGTTTGACGATGAGGTGCTCGTGGAGCCTTTTATTGAGGGAATCGAAGAGTACAATCTGGCTGGATGTAGGGCCCAAGATTTTTACTTTTCTCGTATAGAGAGGGTGCAAAAGGGGAGTCTGCTCGATTTCGAGCAAAAATATATGGATTTTGCCAGAGAAAAGGTGGCCAGCGCCGACCTGCCCACCGATTTGCAAAAGCGGATGCAAGAGGCTTTCGCCAAAGTCTACGATCCACTCTTTTTGGGCTCGCTTGTGCGGATGGACTTTTTCGTGCATGAAGATGAGCTCTATCTCAACGAGATCAATGCAGTGCCAGGAAGTTTGGCCAACTATCTCTTCGATGATTTTGCGGCCGTTTTGGAGCGTCTGGCCTCCCATCTGCCAAAGAGTAGAAAAATCTCTATAGAGTATCGCTACATCTCCTCCATCTCGGCCAAGAAGTGAGAGATACCATCATCATCGGCGGCGGGGCCGCCGGCCTTTTTGCTTCTATCTATCTTCCAAACGCTACAATTTTGGAGCACAATCCAAAACCGGCCCAAAAGATCAAAATCAGTGGTGGCGGCAAATGCAACGTCACCAACAAAGCGGTATCGGCCGACCACTACCACAGCAGTGATCCAAGCTTCGTGCATAAGATCTTGGAAAAGTTCGACAACAGGAAGCTTTTAGAGTTTTTAGCCAAAAAGGGGTGTCGTCCGGTAATACGCAAAAAGGGGCAATACTTTTGTCCCCATTCTTCAAGTGAGCTTATAGATATCTTGCTCTCCAATAGGCCTCAAATTGAGCTTGGCTGTGAAGTGGAGAGTGTGGAAAAAACCAATCAGGGTTTTGTGGTCCATACCACCAAAGGCAACTTTTTGGCCAAAACGGTGCTAATCGCCAGCGGAGGGCTGAGCTACAAAAAAATAGGCGCTTCAGGCATTGGCTACGAGATCGCCAAAAGTTTTGGCCATACCATCATCCCTTTGCGCCCGGCCCTGGTGGGGCTCACGGTCCAAAAGGAGCAGTTTTGGTTCAAGGAGCTTGCTGGCATATCGATGCGAGTCAAGGTGGAGGTGGGTGGTAAACTCTTCGAGGACGATATCCTCTTCGCCCACAAAGGGATCAGTGGCCCGGCGATCCTCAACGCCTCGCTCTATTGGGAGAGAGGGGCTATCATCCTCTCCTTTTTGCCAAAACTCCCCAAGCTTTCACCCCATAAGATCATCTCCACCCAGCTGCCACTTCCCAAGCGGTTCGTCAAGGCCTTTTTGAAAAGTATCGGTGTAGAGGACAAAAAGGTGGGTGAACTGAGCCAAGAGGAGAAAAAGAGACTGGAGCTACTCTGTCACTACCCTTTCGCTCCGGCAGGTACTTTTGGATTTGAAAGGGCGGAGGTGACCAAAGGGGGTGTGTCGCTGAGTGAAATCGATGAAAATATGCAAAGCCGTCTTGCGCCTGGACTCTTTTTTGCTGGAGAGGTACTGGATGTGACGGGCGAGCTTGGAGGGTACAACTTTCAGTGGGCCTTTAGCAGCGCATACGCGGCTGCCAAAGGTATGAAGAGATTAGTAGAGTAGGTGGACTTCCACTCGTCTGTTTTTGGCCCTACCTTCAGGAGTAGCGTTGGAAGCGATGGGGTGTTCTTCGCCATAGCCGATGTAGCTAAGACGACTTGGATCGATACCCATTTTCACCATGATGTCGTAGACCGCTTTGGCTCTTTTTTCGGAGAGTTTTTTGTTGTAGCTGGCTGGTCCTATATTGTCGGTATGGCCTTGGATTTCGGCTTTGTAGGCGGGATTTGCTTTGAGAAACTCCACTACCTCTTTGATCTTTGTCATATATTCCGGTTTCACTTTTGCACTGTCGAAATCGAAGTTGATCTGGAGATTAATGATGATGGGACACCCATGCTTGTCGACCGCCACGCCTGATGGAGTATCTGGGCATTTGTCGAGATTGTCGGGTACACCGTCGTGGTCGCTGTCCACTACTACTGGGCATCCTTTGGAGTCCACTTTTATATTTGGAGGAGTGTTCGGGCATTTGTCCAGTCCGTTTGGTACACCGTCATGGTCGCTGTCTATTGGACATCCTTTGGCGTCTACCTCTACACCTGTCGGTGTGTTTGGACACATATCTTTGTCGTCACTCACTCCGTCGTTGTCGCTGTCACTCACAGGAGCCGCTTTGGGTGCTTGGCTACCACCAAAAGGGATGGTCAGACCGGCTGTCATCGCAAAGTTGTCCATCGTGTTTTCGAAATCTCGGATATATTTGCCCTCTACGAAAAGATCCAAAAAATCGAGTAGATGCCATTTCCATCCGGCACCCACTTGGGCCACCATACCGCTTTCGAACCGGCCCGCGATCTCCTTGTCGATATCTTGGTATCCGATACCGGTGATGGCGTAGGGGGTATAGTTTTCATTGCCGCCTATTTCATATTCGGCATTAAGAAAGTAGCTTTGTAGATCGCTCTTGCCAATGTTGTCTCTATATCGCTGGTCGTCGGCTCTGTCGTACTCCACTCCCACCAACACATTTTCCAAGATTCGGTAGTTGGCTCGAAGACCGTAGGACTTGAAGTTGTCTTTGACAGGACTTTTATTGTCGGTAAATCCTAAGTTTCCTTGGATCCCCACTTCGAAAGCGTTATCGGCCGCATACGCAAGACTCATAGCTCCGACGAGAGCAAGAGAAAGTAGAGTTTTTTTCATCGTTTCTATCCTTTTGTTGTCGTTGAGAGATAGAGTATTTTAGCATAGATAGATGGAAAAAATGGTAAAATTGTGTCAAAAAGGTGAAGTTTGGCCCTTCGGACGGTAGAGTATAACGGTAATCAATACGACATCTCCTATGAGATGGTGGGCAGTGGTGAGCCGACGCTGCTTTTTTTGCATGGATGGGGGAGCAGTAAGGAGCTGATGCGAAGAGCCTTCGCTCCAGTGGATGGGTGGTGCTCGCTCTATCTCGATCTACCAGGGTTTGGTAAAAGTTCCAACGATTCGGTGCTGACGACAAAAGATTATGCCACTATCGTGCAGCTCTTTTTGCGAAGTCTGGATAGAATGCCCCAGATAGTGGTGGGACACTCCTTCGGTGGCAAGGTGGCTACCCTGCTAAGGCCAGATCTTTTGGTCCTGCTCTCAAGTGCTGGTATACCGGTGGCAAAGCCTTGGAGTGTGCGGGCAAAGATCGGGCTCTATAAAGCCCTCAAACCCTTTGGTGCGAAGTGGCTAAAAGAGCTTTTTGTCTCCAAAGATGCCAAAGGGATGAGCGAGGTGATGTACGAGACTTTCAAGCGGGTGGTGGACGAGGATTTTAGTGACCATTTCGCCTCTTTCGATAAGGATGCGCTGCTCTTTTGG
>JALWZJ010000148.1 GCA_027002625.1 Campylobacterales bacterium | reverse complement strand
TTGGATGTCATCGTCAATGAGAGCTTTGGCGAGGGATTGGTGGTGGATGATTACTATCTCAATTCCACTTTTTTCCAGATGTACTTTTTTGATCGCTACGATCCAAAGCTCTTCGAGCCGGTGATCATGAGTCCATGGATGAAGATCTACAAGATCAAATGAGCCCGAAACAAAAGCTAATCAAGCGCCTTTTCGACCTCACTCTGGCTGTAGTCGGTCTGGCTCTGAGCTGGCCGATCATCCTCCTCGCATGGCTCGTCGCTTCTATCGAGACCAGAAGCAATGGCCTTTTTGTCCAAGAGCGCATAGGGGAGGGGGGCAAACCCTTTTTGATCTACAAGATTAGGACCATGTATCCGGACCAAAAAGGCTCCACCATCACTACCGCCAAAGACGCCCGTATCACAAAAAGCGGCAAAATCTTTCGCCGCTATAAGATCGACGAGCTTCCGCAGTTGATCAACATCCTCAAAGGAGATATGAGCTTCGTAGGACCCAGACCCGATGTGCCGGGATATGCGGATAGGCTGGAGGGGGAGGATCGTATCATCCTCTCTATCAAGCCTGGTATCACAGGTCCAGCTTCGATAAAATATAAAAATGAAGAGGAGATTTTGGCCAAAGTGGAAAATCCCAAAGAGTACAACGACAAAGTGATCTGGCCAGATAAAGTGAGGATCAATAAAGAGTATATAAAAAACTGGTCTTTGAAAAAAGATATCTCCTACATTCTCAAGACATTCAAAGGATAGCGATGAAAAAAATATTGATCACCGGTGGAGCCGGATACATCGGCAGCCATGTGATAAAAGAGCTGCTCAAAAAGGGTGGGTACGATATCACGGTGGTGGACAACTTATCTACTGGATTTTTGGATACGATACAGAGGCTGCAAGATCGCTGGGGCGACTTTCGCTTTATACAGATGGATCTTGGCGATTGGGAAAAGGTGGATGAGCTGATGCAAAAAGAGCGGTTTGACGAGGTAATCCATTTCGCAGCGGCCCTCGTAGTACCAGAATCGGTAGAAAATCCACTCAAATACTACCTCAACAACACAGCCAACACGGCCAACCTTATCAAAGCAAGCGTAGAAAGTGGCGTGAAGAAGTTTATCTTCTCCTCCACCGCCGCAGTCTATGGAGAGCCAGAGTCTATTCCTTCTACCGGTATCAGCGAAGAGGCTCCCACCGCTCCTATCAATCCCTATGGCCATAGCAAACTCATGAGCGAACAGGTCCTCAAAGATACGGCCAAGGCCTATCCTGGGTTCAAATATGTGGCTCTTCGCTACTTCAACGTAGCCGGCGCCGACGTAGAGGGGACTATTGGCCAATCGACCAAGGACGCTACCCACCTCATCAAGGTAGCGGCCGAGACGGCTCTTGGCAAAAGGGAAAAGATGTATATCTTTGGCGATGATTATCCAACGCCAGATGGGACCTGTATCCGAGACTATATCCATGTGGATGACTTGGCGCTGGCCCATATCGAGGCGTTGGACTATCTGGAGGAGCATGAAAGCGATCTTTTCAATGTGGGATATGGACGGGGCTACAGCGTCAAAGAGGTGATCGATACGATGAGAAGAGTAAGCGGCAACGACTTCAAAGCCCAGATAGCTCCACGAAGAGCTGGTGATCCGGCCATACTCATAGCCGACAGCTCCAAGCTGAGAAGCTCTACCAAATGGCAGCCACACTACGACGATCTGGAGCTTATATGCAAGACAGCTCTGGAGTGGGAGAGGCAGCTATCAAAGTAGCGATCGTTCACGACTGGCTGGTGACGGAGGGTGGGGCGGAGAAGGTACTCCATCAGCTACTGCACCTTTTCCCGGATGCCGATCTATTCAGTCTTGTAGATTTTTTGGATGAGGAGCGACGAGCCAAAGTTTTGTTTGGCAAGCGGGCTCGTACCAGTTTCATCCAGCATCTGCCTTTGGCCAAAACACACTTTTATTGGGAAAAAATCTTTTCAAAAAAAAGGGAAATACATGAATAAAATTTCTATAAAATTTTTTCTCTTTTTGGGTGACGCTTTGGCCATCATGCTCAGTATCGTTTTGGCCTATGTTTTGCGAAGTATCTTATTGGAGCCAAACGACATAGCCTTGAGCCACTATCTGCTCTTTTGGCCCTTTTACACCCCTTTGCTTCTATTTGCCTATGAGGGACTCTATACCAACAGGTACGATTTTTGGCAAGAGACGAGACTCGTTCTCAAAGCTTTGGTGCTTTCGCTTTTGATCGTGCTCAGCTTTTTGGCGATCACCAAACATATCGAGCACTACTCCAGGTTCGTGGTGGTGGTGAGTTTCGTGGTGATGAGCTTTGTTTTACCGCTGCAAAAAAGGGTGCTCAAGTGGCTTCTTTTTCAGTTGGGTTTTTGGAAAAAAGAGGCGAAGCTCTATGGTGCCGATCCTTTGTTGGAGGATGCAATTTTTGACAACTACTATTTGGGGTATATCAAAGGGGAGGGGCACACCATTTTCATCAACTCTCGCAATCTCCCCGTCCCAAAGATCGAGCATATTCTAAAAGAGCAGATACGGCAGCATCACGAGCTCTACTTTATCCCATTGCTCCAAGATTTCAACCTGGCGGATTCCCAGATATTGGAGCTTTTCAACGCAAGGACCAATCTGATTCATCTCCAAAACCGTCTACACGACAAGAAAAACGTTTTGGCCAAAGAGGTTTTCGACTATTTGGTAGCGGTGACGCTTTTGCTTCTTTTTTCGCCACTTCTTTTTTTGATCGCAGGAGCGGTTTGGGCGAGTGATCCAAAAGCTGCTATCTTTTTTCGCCAAAAAAGGCTTGGCAAAGATGGAAAGATTTTCATGATACTAAAATTTCGTACGATGTATGAGAATGCCGATGAGATTTTGCAAAAATTTCTCCAAGAGCACCCCCAAAGTCTTGAACAGTGGGAAAAGTATAAGAAACTGCCCAATGACCCAAGAATTACACCTATTGGCAAGGTTTTGAGAAAATTTTCTCTCGATGAGCTGCCGCAGCTTTTGAACGTGATACGAGGAGAGATGAGTCTGGTTGGTCCCAGACCCTATATTCCCAAGGAGCTTGAGAAGATGAGAGAAGCCAAGGAGGTGATTTTGAGCGTAAGACCAGGAATGACGGGTCTGTGGCAGGTACTGGGTAGAAACCGCCTCACCTTCGACCAGCGACTGCGCATAGACATCTGGTATGTCTACAACTGGTCCTTGTGGAGAGATGTGGTGATCTTGCTCAAGACCTTTTGGACGGTACTCAAAAGGGATGGGGCTCACTGAGCCTTGAGCCTAAAAAAGAGATGCGCCATCACACTCACGAAATAGACCTGCAGCAAGGTACCAGCAAATGGTAGAAGGGTGATGAGGTAGAGCACTCCTGTGGTGCCCATTACCTTGAGACGATATTTTTTGAGGAGTTCTTCGAGCTCTTTTGCACTCATGATCTCTCCACCCACATCCAGGCTCATAAGCGAATGAAAGAGGTAGTAAAAGGGGATGTTCAAAGCGATAGCGTTGAGGAGTGGAATAAAGTAGAGCACCAAAGCCAAAAAGAATATTCCAATCGTTTTGAGCAGCGTTTTGGCCAAAAGCCACAGATACTCCAAAATATTCATCCCACCGCTAATGGGAATGTGGGCGTAGTGGCGCTTGTGGATCTCTCGCACTACATATGGAGTGAAAAACCCCATCACCATCGTGGCCACTGCCGTAGAGAGCAAAATAGCCAGCAGTGTGCCCAGGATCGCTACGAGGGTGCCGAAGATCACCTTGAAGATCCAGCTACTGGCGATACTGGCAATCCATGGGTGCTCTTGGACGAACTGGGCGATATCGGGATCGTTGATGGCGTTGGGATTTTGAG
>JALWZJ010000147.1 GCA_027002625.1 Campylobacterales bacterium | reverse complement strand
CATATTGAGATTGGGTCCTTGGATTACCATCACTTTCATCGTCTGTTTCCTTTTTGAGTGGATTTTAAGGTATGATTATATCAACTTTTTGCTTTAAAGGAGTTGGATGCGTATCCTTCATCCCAGGTTTATACTCACACCCGACAAAATCCTTACCGATCAAGCCGTCGCCTTCGACTCCCATATTCAAGCCATCGGCCCCAAAGAGGAGCTTGTGCATCGCTTTCCAGACGCCGCTCTTTTCGAGGAGCCCGAGGCTCTCGTGATGCCGGGCTTTGCCAATCCCCATGTGCATCTGGAATTTAGCGCCAACAAAGCCACACTCAGCTATGGCGACTTCATCCCCTGGCTCTATAGCGTGATCGAGCACAGAGAAGACCTGCTGCCCAGATGCGACCAGGAGTGCTTGAACACCGCTCTTCGCTCCATTGTCGCTTCTGGTACCACCGCCATAGGAGCGGTGAGCAGCTACGGCGAGGATATCGAGGCGTGCGCCAAATCCCCCCTCAAAGTCCAACTCTTCAACGAGATCATCGGCTCCAACCCGGCAGCCGCCGATGTGATGTACGCCTCTTTTTTGGAGCGATTCCATCAGTGCAAAAAACTCGAAAGCGACCACTTCAAAGCGGCCGTGGCCGTCCACTCCCCCTACTCGGTCCACTATGTTTTGGCCAAAAAGGCGATCGAGATAGCCAGAAGAGAAAATGCGCTGGTAAGCACCCACTTTATGGAGAGCCGAGCAGAGAGGGAGTGGCTGGATCAGGGCACGGGAGAATTCGCCCACTTTTTCAAAAAGCTCCTTGGCCAAACAAGACCCGTCAACGATCCACAAGAGTTTTTGGATCTTTTTAGGGAAGTAAAGACCCTCTTCGTCCATATGGTCTGGGCCAACGAACAAGAGCTAAAAAAAGTAGCTTCCATGGAAGCTACCATCGTCCACTGCCCCATCTCCAACCGCCTCCTTGGCAATGGAGTGCTCGATCTTGATCGCATCGCCCCCATCCCCTACACGCTCGCCACCGACGGTCTTAGCTCCAACTACACCCTCAGCCTCTACGAAGAGCTCAAAGCCGCCCTTTTCGTCCATCCCGACAAGGAAGCCACCACTTTCGCCAAAGAGCTGCTAATACGCTCCACCAAAGGTGGATACGAAGCGCTGAACTTCGAAGGAGGCGTGGTCCAAAAGGGCGCACCGGCCGATTTGCAAATCGTTGCGATCCCCCAAGACCTCAAGGATCCAGAAGATATCTATCTGCATCTGATACTTCATACCCAAAAACCAAAAGCGGTCTATATCCAAGGAGTAGCCCATGCCTGAAGAGCAAAAGCAACCACAACAAAAAGGCCTCAAAGAGCATGCCGCCACCCTCTTCTCGCCCCTCACCGCCACGCTCGATTTTTTACAAAAATATTTCAAAGGGATCATTCTTCTTTTTTTGATCCTTCTGCTGCTCGCTTCCATGCAAAAAAGCTCTTTGCAGCCGCCAAATCTCATGAGTATCGAGCTTGGCGGCACGATCCTCAGCGCCAAAAAGATCCTCAAGAAGATAGAGGAGGCCGAGGATAAAAACATCAAAGGGGTACTGTTCGTGGTGGACTCTCCAGGTGGGGCCGTAGCGCCTTCCTTGGAAATATCCTTGGCCATCAAGCGTCTCAACCAAAAAAAGCCGGTCATCACCTACGCTGCGGGGACTTTGGCCAGTGGCGCCTACTACTCGGCTATCTGGAGTCGCAAGATCATCGCAAACCCTGGCAGTGCCGTAGGCTCTATCGGCGTGATCATCGAAGCACCTAATCTCAAAGGTCTGTTGGACAAAGTGGGCGTGGAGCCACAAGTGGTCAAGGCGGGCAAATACAAAGAGGTGGGTACACCCTTTCGGCCTTGGAAAGAGTATGAGAAAAAAGAGCTGGCCAAAGTGGTCTACGATACCTACGATATGTTCGTACACGACGTGGCAAAAGCGAGAGGTCTCGATATCAAAGACAAAGACAAATTTGCCGATGCCCATATCTTTACGGCCAGACAGGCCAAGGCGGTGGGACTCGTCGACGAGGTGGGCACACTCTATGAGGCCAAAAAGGAGATAGAAAAACTCTCGGGCGTCAAAAAAGCGATCTGGAAAAAAGAGGATCCATTGGAAAAACTTATGGAGCAGCTCTCGGAGCAGACGGTATCGAAGATCGCTTCAGCCCTTCTGGGGCTCAAACTCTTTTAAAAGCTCCTCCTTCCTCCACTGAATAGGTTCGGCCAAAAAGTAGACCAGTGCCCGGTGGCTTCGGCCACTCTCATCCTCCACCTCGATCCAGCGCCTGGTATAGTAGCTCGGATACTCCTCCAGCTCATCTATTTTGGCCAAAGTCTCTTCATCCACCTCGTACAGCTCCCCTTCTACCCTGTATCCTTTGCCCTGCTGGTCCAAAAGATAGGGATACCACTTCATAGGAGCTATCATGGGAAAAGGCGCTTTCGTGACCGCTTTGCCCAAAAACTTGGCACTCTTGAGATAGTGATGATTGCACAGACCCTTTTTGAGCGTGCCGTAGACGAAGAGCTTATATCGGTTTTTTCTCCACAACCTCCACCTCCACATCCCAGTGCATATCCTGTAGCCTCACACGATCTCCTATCTTCAGCTCCTCCAAGCTCACCGGCTTGGAGCCTTTGATGATCTGAGCGGAGGCGGGTGGAAGCTTCTTGGCCTCGAGGGCCGTTTTGAAGCGCTCACCCAAGATGCTCAGCTCGTGCTCTTTGGCCTCCATCGATTTGGCGATGGCGTTTTGGAAGCTTTGCAAAAGCCTTGGCAAAGGCTCGGCTTTTTTGTGCAGCCTCATCTGCATAGTATGCTCGAAGGAGCTTTTAAGCCCTTGGATCTGCTGAGTAAGCAGCTCCATGCGGCGCTGGGGGCTTTGCTGTATCAAAAGCTTGGTCAGATGCTCCAGGACTTGGGCTTTGCTTGATAGTATCGATTCCATGCGCTGAGTATAGCGCCCCATCATATCGTCGATCGTCAAAAGGATCTCCTCTTTGCTTGGCAAGATCATCTCCATAGCCGCACTGGGAGTGGGAGCTCGCTTGTCCGCCACGAAGTCGCTGATAAGGTAGTCGATCTCATGGCCCACGGCAGAGACGACAGGAGTGGAGGCCTTGTAGATCGCTTCGGCCACCACCTCCTCGTTGAAGGCCCACAGATCCTCCAGGCTTCCTCCCCCTCGGCCCACTACGATCACATCCACCCCCAATCCATCGGCATACTCGATCGCTTCGGCGATCATCCCGGCAGCCTCTTTTCCTTGCACCAAAGTATCCACCACATAGACCTTCAGTAGCGGCCATCGACTTTCGGCTATACGCAGCATATCTTGGAGCGCCGCACCCGTTTGGGAAGTGACGAGGGCTATGGAGGAGACAAAGGGGGGCAGCGACTTTTTGCGAGATTCGTCGAAGTAGCCCTGTTTGGCCAATTTTTCTTTGAGCTGATTGAAAGCCAGCTGCAGCGACCCTTCTCCCGAGGGGACCATATCCACAGCATAAAGCTGATACTCGCCCCTTGGTTTGTATAGGCCAATACGCCCGGAGACGATGAGCTTTTGCCCTTCTTCCACCCGAAAAGGGATCTTGGCCAAATTGGATCGAAACATCACACAGCGGATCACCCCACCACTATCTTTGAGACTAAAATAGAGATGCCCGCTGGTATGATAGGTGGGGCGGCTCACCTCTCCTTCTACCCATACGGTGGTAAAATGGGATTCGAGCAAGCTTTTTATCTGCTCGTTGAGTTCGCTGACACTGAGTACTTTCATCATACCATCTCCAAGGCTTTATCTTTTGGAAGAGGTCGAGAGAAGAAGAACCCTTGGATATAATCACACCCATGG
>JALWZJ010000146.1 GCA_027002625.1 Campylobacterales bacterium | reverse complement strand
TTGGTGATGGATGAGGTGATGGAGGTGTTGAACTTTCTTGGCAGTGAGCCGATCCAAGACTCCTTTTTCAAAAAGAGCTTCTGCATCTGCTCTAAAATTGGGAAGCTTTCAAAAAAGTTGTCATAAGCCAAGCCATCGAGAGGATCTGTAACGATATTGCGAAGATTGTCGATCCCCGTTTGGTAGGTGGTGATCCCCACACTCTCAAGGTGCCTAAAAATTTCTGGTACATCTTCAATGTGAATGTAGCGCAGCTCCACCTGCATTCTGGTGGTGAGATCTATATAGTCCTTGCCAAACTCCTTGGCCACCTCTCCCAAGGTCTGGGCCTGTTGGGGGGTGAGCCGGCCTCCTGGGATACGCACCCGCAGCATAAACTGCTTTGGTGTGAACTCGTCTTTGTCAAAGAGCCCAAAATATTTCAAAAAGACCGCTTTGTCCTCTTTTGTGAGGCTCTCATACCCTTTTTGGCTCGCTTGTAGTAGCCGCTCCCACGCCTCTTTTGGCGAGAGGGTCTGTTTTATTTTTTCAATTTTATTGAGTTTTTTGCTGCGCTGCTCTTTGATCTTTTGTAGTTTTTCTATCATCGAGACTCCTCTAAGATTGTAGTGCCCGCTTCTTGCGTTTGGGTGGTTTTTTCGTATGCCAGCTCCCCGGCAATTGGCTCGGTGAGGGTGATACCTTCTGGACAGGCTTCGGAGTGGAGCTGCACGGCGGTCTGCTTGTAGTTTGGCTCGCCACTGATGGGATCAAAGAGGCTTTGGGTGACCATGTTGATCAGCTGGGTATTGTAGTGAAAAGGGACAAAAACGGTACCGGGAGCCACCAGATTGGTCACTCGCACCACCAGATTTTCTACTTTGCCTCTGGGGCTCGATATCGCGATGCGGTCGTAGTTTTTGATCTTTAGGCGCTTGGCGTCTTTTGGATTGATATCGATCCAGGCCTCTGGAGCCAGATCGTCGAGGATCTTGATCTGGCCCGTTTTGGTGCGGGTATGGAAGTGCTCTACTGTTCTGCCCGTATTGAGGATGAAAGGATACTTTTGACTTGGAGGCTCTTCGAGGGGTTTGTAGTGGGCGCTGATGAATCTCGCTTTGCCATCTTCGTGCTCGAAGGGCATATCCTCGCCATAGAGTCGCTTGCAGCCGTTGGGATATTTTTCGTTGCAGGGCCACTGGATGCCGCCAAGCTCTTCTATCTTTTCGTAGCTCATTCCGCTGTAATCACATAGCCGTCCTTTGCTGATCTTCTTGATCTCCTCAAAGGCGTCTTTTGGCTCGCTCCAGCCTTCAAAGAGCTTTTCGTATCGATCGAACTGTTTGGCAAATTCCAAAACGATATCGAAATCGCTTTTGGACTGGGCGGGCGGTTCTATCGCTTTGTTGGCTTTGTTGCAGCGCCGCTCACTATTGGTATAGCACCCCTCTTTTTCGCCCCATGTGGCGGCGGCGAAGACCATATCGGCGATCTTGGCCGTATCGCTCATAAAAGCGTCTTGAACAAGCAAAAAATCGAGCTTTTTTAGAGCGCGCCTCAGCTTCTTTTGGTCAGGGAAGCTCACCAGCGGATTGGTACAGACCACCCACAGCCCTTTGATCTCGCCTCTATCGATGGCGTCGACGATATCGGCGTACTTGTAGCCTCTGTGATCTGGGATCCATTTGGCGGGTACATCGATCAAAGAGGCGAACTCCTCCCTATCCTTTTGGCTCTCAAATTTTCTGTATCCCGGGATCGCCGAGGTGAAGCCAAACTCCCTCGTCCCCATGGCGTTGCACTGGCCCGTAATGCTAAAGGGCCCCGTGCCCTCTTTGCCGATGTTGCCCGTCATCATCGTTAGGTTGTTGATAGCGCTGACCGTATCGGTGCCTTGGGCCGATTGATTGACCCCCATAGTCCAGCAGATCACGCTTTTATTGTTGGCCAAAAGTTGGGCCAGGCGATAAAGGGTCTTGGTGTCGATGCCTGTGATATGGGCCACTTCGCCCGGCTTGTAGTGCTGGATATGCTCCACAAACTCTCGCCAGCCATTGGTGCGGTTTTTGATAAACTTTTCATCATACCATCCCTGCTCCCAGATGATATAGGCCAGGCCGTTGAGCAGGGCCAGATCGGTTCTTGGCTTGATGGGCAGATAGATGTCGGCCAGCTGGCTCGTTTTGGAGCGTCTGGGATCCACTACTACGATGGTTTTGTTTTTTCTATTTTTCATCAGATGATGGACGATGATAGGGTGGTTGTCGGCCAAGTTGGCTCCAATGACAAAGACCACCTCCGCTTTTGCGATATCTTCGTAACTGGCCGTAGGCCCGTCGCTGCCAAAGCTTTGCTTGTAGCCGCTTACAGCACTGGCCATACAAAGGGTCGTATTGCCATCGTAGTTTCTCGTATCGAGTCCTAATTGCACAAATTTGCCAAGGGCGTAGAACTCTTCGGTAAGCAGCTGGCCTGTGGAGATGACTCCAAAGGCGTTGTTGCCGTACTTTTGTTGGATTTTCTTGATCCTTTTGGCCGCTTCGCTCAAAGCCTCCTCCCAGCTCACATCGGTGAGTTTGCCGCCCTTTTTGATCTTGGGATACAAGACTCTGTTGGAGGCGTAGAGCATCTGATGCTCGCTCAGCCCCTTAGGGCAGAGCGAGCCGATATTGACATCGTGGGCGGGGTCTCCTTTGGTGAGTGTGGCTTTGCCATCTTTGACACCGATATACAGACCACACCCTACGCCACAATACCCGCAGGTGGATTTGACCCAGTGATCTGGCTTTTTGGCTCTGGGGAGTTTGCCAAAGATTGGGTCGTCTACCATCTCGTTCTCTTTGAGTTTCACATCAAATCCCAAAAAATTTTTGATCTTTTCTATCATTGTCGCTCCTTATGGTCGTTGGGAGCCGGCGAAGAAGTTGCCAGGCATCCCCGTCTTGATAGCGGTGGAGTAAAAGAGCAGCCGCCCGACAAGCTCACTGGCAAAGGCCAAGGCCACCGCCAAGAGAGTGAATAAAAATCCAAACCCTACCGAGCCGGCATTTAAAGCGATGATGGCCAGAAGCGGCAGAGCAAGAGCAGCCAGAGGAAGGCTTTTTTTGCGAAAGTCGTAGAGGCTTTTGAAGTTTTCTCTCAGTAGTCTGGCCGAACGCTCGATCTGGTAGGAAAAAGGATTATTTGGATCAATACGCTTGTAAAACCGCTGGGACTCCCAAAAAAGATAGAGCTGAGCCGCTCCAAGGAGAATCGAGATAGAGAGCAAGATGTTGGCCACGTTGATTTGATGCTGGGCGATAGCCAAAAGAGCTAAAATGAGGGTGCCGATATAACCGGTAGTGAAAAATCGGTAGGTGGTGGTGACTCGATTCCACGTAGGCTTAGCGGGGACCCGGTAGATCATCGACTGGGCGTAGATACCGTAGATCCCCACAGCCAAGGTCAAAGCCTCCAATGCTATTCGCACAAAGCCATCGATCCCAAGATAGTAAAGCAGGGCCACCACGCCCATACCGGCTACGAAAGCTCCCAGGGCCGCCGCTTCGCGGCTGAGCCACGAGGTTTTGAGATTTTTCATCGCCGTCATCGCTTTAAAAGGCCTGCCAAGGTGCAAAGCCGAAAGCGGCAGGCCGATAGCGGCCAGTGCGAAGATGATAAAGGCCATGAGAGGGCTTGGTTTTGGAAGGCTTGTAAAGTGTGCGGCGATATCGCCTAAAAATAGAGCCGCAAAGCCTATGAGGCTCACTTGTGTCAGCACCGTCATAAAGACCAGCGGCCACTCCTTGTGGGCTGGCTTGATGAGGTCCTCATCCATTGGGTGCAATTCTTGTGGCATATTTTTAGGCAGAGTGATGCGGGTAGTGGAGTTGGTGAGTCTGGCATCCACCAAAAAGGGGGCGTTACCCTCTTTGTCGATATC
>JALWZJ010000145.1 GCA_027002625.1 Campylobacterales bacterium | reverse complement strand
CTTGGCAATACGTTCCATATCGAAAACAGAGGTAAAGACTCCAGGACCCATCAATTTTCGAGAAATATTCTCAAAGACAAGGCCAGAGGGATCTTCGATGGGCTCTTGATCGTCAAAAATCCGGCCAAATACAGCGCCATCTACCAAGACTCCAAGACGATTTTGCTCAACGACGGCGCTTATATGGTGAGCAAACCACAGATGGAGATCTATACCGAGTATATCAGCGAAGCGACCCACGGCTCCACTACCGGCCAGCTGGACGAAGAGGCGCTCTTTTACCTGCGTCAGCGAGGTATCGCCAAAGAGGAGGCCAAAGAGATCTTGGTGCTCAGCTTTCTCGATGAAATATTCGCAAAGCTTGGAGATGAAAAGATCAAACAAGAGTTCATAGAACTATACGAGGAGAGAAGATGAATCTCGAAGAAAAACCGATCGAAGTGGACAACGACGGGATCGAAGATATAGAAGATCACAACAAAAAGTACGGAGATCCCGAGCATATCAAACAAGAGATCATCAAATATCTCAAGACCATATACGATCCCGAAATCCCGGTCAACATCTACGACCTGGGGCTCATCTACGATATCAAGCTCCAGCGCAGACCGGATGGCTATAAGGCGATCATCACCATGACGCTCACCAGCGTGGTGTGTCCAGTGGGTGAGAGTATCGTGGAGATGGTCAAAAATATCGCAAACAAAATAGAGGGCTTGGAGGAGGTGGAGGTGAATCTCGTCTTCGACCCACCATGGGACAAGAGCAAGATGAGCGACGAGGCGAAGCTGGTACTTGGGATGATGTAACCCTCAGCGGTTACACTGCACCTCTACCCTAAACCCTTTTTTGGTTTTTTGTTTGGAAAGTATCTTGTAGCCTCGAAACCCACAGTGGTAGGAGGCTTGCTCTTCACATAGATCGAAATTTTTGCCGCATTCTATCTCGAGTCTTTTCCCCTCCTTTGGGAAAAAGTTGGGATTGACCCTACCAAGATCGAAGCAGCCGGCAAACAGCACTCCTATCGCCACCACCAGTAGCCACTTCATTTATACTCCCTAAAGGCCATCTGCTCAGCTCGCTCCAAAAGCTCTTTAGCCCCATTTTCGATCATAGAAGCAGCCAGCTCCCGGCCCAGCTCTTGATAGTTCTCTTTAGACCCAAAAATCTTGTCCTTGAGCAGCTCGCTACCATCTGGCAGTCCCACTACCGCTTTAGCTACTATGTCGCCATTGTCCAAAAGCTGGGCACGCACGCCTATAGGCACTTGGCATCCACCTTGGAGCTCGTCCACAAATTCTCGCTCGATAGTGGTCTCTATACGGCTCTTCTCATCTTCCAATTTTTTGACGATATCCACAACTTCTGGCACACACTCTATCCCCAAAGCGGCCTGTCCCATCGCAGGGATCATGAGATTTTCGTCGATTGGCGTCACATACTCCACACTTTCTAAAAATCCCAAGCGCTTGAGTCCTGCATACGCGAGGACAATAGCATCAAACTCCCCGTTTTTGAGCTTTTGGATCCTCGTATCCACATTGCCTCGTAGATCCTTGATCACAAGATCTGGTCTGATGTGCAGCAGCTGCATACGCCGGCGCAAGGATGTGGTACCCACCACCGCATTTGGCGGCAGATCTTCGATGGAGGCATACTTTTGACTCAGCAGTGCGTCATTGACCATCTCTCTTTTTGGTATCGCTCCAAGAAGCAACCCTTGGGGTAGCTGGGTGGGGACATCTTTGAGACTATGGACCGCCAGCTGGGCTTCACCTCGTAGCATCGCATCCTCGAGCTCTTTGGTAAAAAGCCCCTTGCCACCGATGAGGGCCAGAGGAGTGTCGAGGATCTTGTCCCCTTTGGTTTTAAATATTTGTAGCTCTACCTCATAGCCCATCTGCTCCAAAAGAGATTTGATATGGTTAGATTGCCATAGGGCCAGTTTGCTTCCACGTGTAGCGATGATAAGCTTCATTTGTGCTCGCTTTTTCGTTCACTTTTTGGCAAGTACTTTTGGTACATCTCTCTGGTCCTATCGTACTTGCCATCGAAGTAGACCGTAGGCGTGCCGCGCACCATCAACTTCTTGGCTTTTCTTCTATCCTCTTGCAGCTCGGTTACCACCCATGGCTGATTGATCTGCTGGGGTGTGAGCTTGAGTCCAAGCTTCTTATCGAGCTCGGCCAGTACCTTTTTCTCATCTTTTTCTTCATAGTTGAACTCAGTTTTATAAATTTTTTCTATAGCCTCTTTGTTACCCTGCTTTTTGAGATAGATGATCGCTTTGGCCAAAGGGACGGAGGCTGGATGCAACGCTTCGATAGGGAGATGGTAGTAGTACAGGGCAAAAAGATCTGGGTGTTTTTTGGCGGCTTCGAAGAGCTTAGGCACCACTTCACGGCAAAATGGACACAAAGGATCGCTAAAGACCACGATTTTGTGTTTGGCATCGGGATTTCCAAAAATTAGATGCTCTCGATCGTAAAAGCTCTTATCCACACTCAGCACAATCCTCGTTTTCATACTTCTATTGGTCTTGATATCTACAAGATCGGGAGCGACATATCGGTCATGAACGAAGAGAATATCACGCTGCGTCACATTCTCTTCTCCTCCTGGACGCTTCAAACCAATAGAAAAATCGACTACATAAGCATCCCAACCTTTTGGTTTTTCCAACGGGATCTTCTCCACGATATCCACTTTGTAGACTTTGAGGTCCGGATTGCTCGAGAGCCCACGCTTGACGAACTTGACCACATCTTTTTCGGTGGCTGCGCCAAGGCTCAGTGCCGCCACCACGCTAACGTTCAATAATCTCCACATCAATGACATCCTCATCCTCCCTACGTTTTGATTTGAGTTTGAAAATCTTTTTGGCGATAAATTTGGAAAAGACGCCAAATTGCAGCAAAAATCCCAATATATCGGTAAAAAATCCAGGAACAATAAGCAATATCGCCCCTATTACGGTGTAGAGGTTCATACTTTCAAACTCCTCTACACTGATCTCCCCATTGGCGAGAGCTTGCATAGTAGCCGCCAATTGCAAATGCATATTTTGAAGTATCCAGATGCCATAGATAGCCGTGGCCACGATCTCTACGAAGGTCCAAAAGGGACCGATGAGGCTGGCGATCTCGACGCTGACAAAGGTCTCGATAAAAAGATAGAGTATAAAATAGAGCATGCCTCAATCTTATCACAAAAAGGTTACACAAGTATCTTCAAAATCTCTTGCAAAGCCTCCTCTTTAGCCACATCCCTCTTCTCTAAGCTCTTGCGATCCACCAGCTGCACCTTGCCCTCTTTGAGCCCTTTACCGACAATCACTCCCACTGGATAGCCGATAAGCTCGAAATCCTTGATCTTGGGCCCGAAGCGGTCAGCCCTATCATCCAGCACCACCTCGACTCCTTTTTGTTGCAGCGCTTCGTAGAGCTCCTCGGCAAACTCCAGCTGCTCTGGCTCTTTAATGTTGGAGACGATGATATCGACCATATACGGAGCGATCGCTTTTGGCCAGATACAGCCTCGCTCGTCATGGCTTTGTTCGATGGTCGCGGCTACGAGGCGGCTCACTCCTATGCCGTAGGTCCCCATCACAAAAGGTTTGGCCTTGCCATCTTTATCCAAAAAGGTAGCGTTCATCGCTGCGCTGTATCTGGTACCCAGCTGAAAGATATGGCCCACTTCTATCCCTTTGGTTAGATGGATTACCGCCCCGCATTTAGGACACAGATCCCCCTCTTTGACCTCGGCGATATCGGCAAAGAGCGCATCGTCGAAGTGGCTCAGATCCGCACCTATGAGATGGTAGTCCTGGCGGTTTCCGCCACAGATGAGCCCTTTGGCACCCCTTAGATCCTCATCCAAAACTATCATACATTCCTGCTCGTATGGGGCGA
>JALWZJ010000144.1 GCA_027002625.1 Campylobacterales bacterium | reverse complement strand
ATCCACTCCGTCATCTTCTTCAAAAACTCTAACATCTTTTCTCCTTTTCTTGTAGTATGAGCTTGGTGAACTCTTCGAATATATAAGCACTATCGTGTGGACCTGGACTCGCCTCTGGATGGTGCTGCACACTAAAGATCGGCTCATCCTTGTAGCGAACCCCCTCGATGGTACCATCGAAAAGGTTTTTGTGGGTCACCTCGGCGATCGTCTGTACACCTACTGGCACATTGTAGTTGTGGTTTTGGGCGGTGATCTCCACTCTTTTGGTATTTTCGTTTCGCACTGGGTGATTGCCACCATGGTGGCCGAATTTGAGCTTGTAGGTAGGATAGCCGTGAGCGATGGAGAGGAGCTGGTGGCCCAAGCAGATCCCAAACATAGGGATCTTTGCCTCGATGAGTCGAGTAATTTTTGCATGGATATCTTCGAGTATCAGAGGATCCCCCGGACCATTGGAGAGAAAAACCCCATCCACTTTGCCGCTCTTGTACTCTTCGATCACCCGATCCACATCGAAAGTATGAGGCAACACCTCCACCTCAAGACCCGCCTCTACCAGATGATTGAGGATATTGCGCTTGACTCCAAAATCAAGCACATAGATTTTTGCTTTGGCAGGGGGCGGCTCCTTATAGCGAAAATTTTTGGCGTCATAGGTGGCACTTGTGTGGCGATAGGGCTTTTTGGTAGAGACCGCTTTGATATAGTCGATCTCTTCGATCCTCGGAGCCGCCGCCAAGAGCTTGGCCAGCTCCTCCTTGTCGTCGATCTCGGTAGAAGCGATCATCATACAGGCTCCCTCGTCGCGCACCCGCTTGGTCAAGGCTCTGGTGTCGATATCGCAGATCCCCATCACATCGAACTCTTGTAGCATCTCATCCAGCGCCTTTTGGGCCCTAAAATTTGAGTGGCGCTTTTGGTAGGAGCGTACGATGATCCCCTTTGGCCACGCTCGCTTGCTCTCCATATCTTCTTCATTCACTCCCACGTTGCCGATCTCTGGCATCGTGAAGGTCACAAACTGCCCAGCATAGCTGGGATCTGTGACGATCTCTTCGTAGCCCGTCATGGAGGTATTGAAGACGATCTCCCCCGTTTTGGTCCCTTCGGCTCCAAAGCTCTTGGCCTCCAAAAACAGGCCGTTTTCCAGATAGATCCAGACTCTTTTCATACCATCATCCCTCTTTTGCGAAGCTCATCTTCAAGCAGCTTTTGAAACACGATCTCGAACTCCTCGGTCCCGGGTATGAGTTTACGCTTGTAGTGGCTGATCTTCTCTAATACGATATCTTCGATCTCGTCGTAAGATTTGATATAGCCGGTGATCGCATCGTAGATGATATTTTTGACCTTGTTGTCGGGGACGTGGTAGTTGATCAGATCTTCCTCATAGAGTCGCTTGAGAATTTTATGGGCCATGTCGTTGTATTTATCTTCATAGTCGAGGATCACCCCATACTCGGGAGCCAGACGCTTTTTTATCATCCAAAAGAGCTGCTTGGCGTCGGCCAGATTGAACTCGATCTCCTCTTCGTTCTCCTCCATCAACTCCTTGACCCGCTCGTCCAAAGCCGCCTCTTTTTTGAGCTCCTCTTCCAAAACCTCCTGCGCCACCCGTACCACGGGCTCTATACCGCTGGTTAGAGTGACGATCCCGCTTTTTACCAGATCTATCGCAATTTTGTGGGCCACATAGGGTGCGTGTGCCACTCTAAGTCTCATCGGGTCTCCTTATTTTCTGATGATCGTATCGGCCCTATCGGGACTTGTGGAGACGATACCGATCCTGGTGTCGGTCAGATCCTCCAACGCCTCGATATAGAGCTTGGCCTCGACTGGCAGATCCTCCCAGCGCTTGATTCCTTCTACCTTCTCCCAGCCATCGAATTCTACATAGACAGGGGTCACATTCTCCAGATCGCTTGGCACGTAGTCTATCCGTTCCCCTTCGTACTCGTAGGCGCTGGCCACTTTGATCTTCTCGAAGCCATCGAGGACATCGAGCTTCATCAGTGCCATCTCGTCACATCCGTTGAGTCTGCAAGCGTACTTGGCAGCCACCGCATCGAACCAGCCGCAGCGTCTGGGCCGCCCAGTGGTGGTCCCAAACTCATGGCCCTGCTCTCGTAATCTATCGCCCAAAGGTCCCAACTCCTCGGTAGGAAATGGGCCGTTACCCACTCTTGTGCAGTAGGCTTTTGCAATACCAGTCACTTTGCCGATATCTTTGGGAGAAAGACCCAGTCCCGTACAAGCACCGGCGGCGATGGTGTTGGAGCTGGTGACGTATGGGTAGGTGCCATGGTCGATATCGAGCATCGTCCCCTGGGCCCCTTCGAGCAAAATCCTATGCTCCCCAAGCTCCATGATCTCCCACAGATAGTTGGTGGCGTCGATGACAAAAGGCAAGAGCTTTCGTCGATAGAGCTCGAGCTCCTCTTTTAGCTCCTCCTCTTTTGGTGGCGTGATCCCGAGGGCTTTGAAGTAGGCTTCGTTGGCTTTGAAGTAGTCCATGATCTTGGCCAAAAGGGTATCGATATCCTTGAGCTCTCCGATTCTATGCCCTTGGCGGCTTACCTTGTCGCTGTAGGCCGGGCCGATACCGCGTCCCGTGGTACCGATGGCGTTTTTGCCCCGTAGGCGCTCTTTTGCTTTGTCTATCTGCTCATGGTACTTAAAGATCAAGTGTGCCTTGTCGCTGATAAGCAGTCTGCCCTCAAGATCCTCGAACTGCTCCATCTCCTTGAGCAGGGCTTCGGGACTCACCACTACGCCGTTACCGATGATATTGGTGGCTTTTGGGTTGAGAATGCCCGAGGGAATCAGGTGCAAAGCGATCGTCTTGCCATCGACGACGATGGTATGGCCCGCATTGTGTCCGCCCTGGTAGCGACAGACGATATCGTACTGCTGGGCCAAAAGATCGACGATCTTGCCCTTGCCCTCATCTCCCCACTGAATACCTACAATCAAATCAGCTGCCATCATTCACCTTTTAGTCTATTGATCACGAAGTCCGTATAGATAGAAAATCCGCTCGCTTCGATACCGGCGGCTTCATACTCCCCTCCCATCGCCAAAGTGGCGTTGTCGCAAAAGAAGCGAAAGAAAAGATCCTCATAGTAGCGCATATTTGCGTAATACAGAGGCGCTACGATGAGATTGTCGTAGTTGACGAAATCGGCGAGCTCTTTGATCTTGACCAGCTCTTGCTCGATCTTTTGGGGTACGATCCCCAAAAGATCGTCGATCCGCTCCGCACTGTGTAGATACAAAAGCTTCACCATCCACTTCTGCTCGCTCTCGAGGAGTCTGTCGATATCCATATGTTTGAGCACCTCCAGAGGGATCCCGTACTCTTTGGCCAAAATTTTGGGTATTTGGATATTGGAGATCTGCAAAGTGGGCTTGAGCCCTATACGGGAGAAAAACTCCAGTACCAAGCGCAGCATCTCCCCCACCTCTGCATTTTCGAGTACTTCCGCACCTATCTGGTTGTACTCGTATGTGGGGTAGCGATAGATGGGCTGGATATAGAACCACCGCTTGTGCTCGGTGCTTCTGCCCAGCCGCTTGGTGATGAGGCGCACCACATCGATGGTGCTGTCGGCTCGCAAGGAGAGTTTGCGATTTTGCTCGTCATGGAGGGTGATCAGCTCCTTTTCATCTTCGAGGTAGTGGTGCTGATGGTAGGAAAAAAGTGGTGTATCGATCTCTTCGAACCCCTCTTTGTACAATAGATCGCTGGCAAGATGCTCGATATCACGCTTAAGGCGTGCGCTTTGGCCAAAGTAGAGTCTCGCTCCTTTTGGTATCTCGTGCTCGTAGATCATCTCACTCCTCGAAGTAGTAGATGTTGTTGAAAACTCTATTGGCCTCTCCTCGATACTCTATACGGCCCAAGTCGCTCA
>JALWZJ010000143.1 GCA_027002625.1 Campylobacterales bacterium | reverse complement strand
TACTCTTTGATGGTCTTCTCGATCCACTCTTTGAGATTGGCGATGGTCTGGTGGAGTATCCCAAAGTCGATCTGGGTGACGAAGGTGGCGGCGTTGGTGATGATGTAGACCAAAGGGGCGAAAAATATCACTCCAAGTACCAGCGTGCTGGCAAGGGATGGAAGGATACGACCAGGAAGTTTGGCCAAAAAATATTGGTGGAATTTGTAGGTGGCAAGGGCCAGTAAAATAGCGATGGTCATCGTCCCCAAAAATGGGTAGAAGACTTTGAAGGCGAAGTAGCCGACGACTAAAAAGAGGATACCCAAAAAGTGTATCGGTTTCATCAAAAAAGCGTGCTTTGGATTTTTGGTGAGAGGTGCAACAGCTCGTAGGTCTTGGGTGTGGCCACCCGACCTCTGGCAGTGCGCTCGATATAGCCGTTGGCCAGCAGATATGGCTCGATCACATCCTCTATCGTCCCTTCGTCTTCACTGAGTGCCGCTGCTATGGTAGCAAGACCCAATGGTCGCCCTTTGGCCTGGGCCAAAAGGTTGAGCAGTCGCAGATCCAACTCGTCGAACCCTCGCTCGTCCACTCCCAAAGCCTCCAATGCCTCTTGGGTGCGCTGGAGGGTGATGGTGGCCTCTTCGGCCACGTCGGCGAAGTCTCGCACTCTTCTAAGCAGCCTTAGAGCGATCCTGGGAGTCCCTCGACTGCGTCTGGCGATCTCCAGTGCCGCCTCTTGCTCTATACTTTTGCCAAGTTTTTTGGCCGCGTTGGTGACGATCTGGGCCAGTTCTTGGGGCGTATAGAACTGCAAGCGAAAATGCATCCCAAAGCGATCTCGAAGGGGGGAGCTGAGCATCCCGGCTCTGGTGGTAGCTCCTATGAGAGTGAAGCGGGGTAGATCGATCTTGATGGTCTGAGCCGCTGGACCGCTGCCGATGATGATATCGAGCCTAAAATCCTCCATCGCCGGATACAAGATCTCCTCGATAGCCGGGCTCAGGCGATGGATCTCGTCGATGAAGAGGATGTCGCCCTCTTCGAGGTTGGTGAGGATAGCGGCCAGATCACCGCTCTTTTCTATCATGGGAGCGGCTGTGGTCTTGATGGAGCTTTGCATCTGGGCGGCGATGATATTGGCCAAAGTGGTCTTACCAAGCCCTGGAGGGCCGAAGAAGAGCACATGATCCAGGGGCTCTCCTCTTTTTTTGCAGGCCTGGATGAAGACTTTGAGGTTGTTTTTGATCTTCTCTTGGCCGATATATTCGCTCCACTCCGTAGGACGCAAGGAGCTCTCGAAGCTCTGCTCCTCGCTAAATTTTTCCACTTCGATGATCCGCTCCATCAGTAGCTATGCTCCTCATCGGGAAATTGGCCGTTTTTGACCTCTTGGGCGTAGCGCTGTACCGCCTCCTTGACGAGACGTGCCCCATCGCAGTATCGCTTGACGAATTTTGGCTTGAACTCTTCAAAAAGTCCTAACATATCGCTCCACACCAGCACCTGACCATCCACATCGGCTCCGGCTCCGATACCGATGACCGGGATGGAGAGGGAGTGGGTGATATCGTGGGCCAGATCGGCTTTGACTCCTTCCAGGATCAGAGCGAAAACTCCAGCCTCTTCCAAGGCTTTGGCGTCACTCAGGAGCTTTTCCTTGTCGCCGACCACTTTGTAGCCCCCTTCTCCTCGTACATGCTGGGGGAGTAGCCCGATATGGCCCATCACCGCTATGCCGTTTTGGACCAGATGGTGGACGATGGGAGCCTTCTCCTGGCTACCTTCGAGCTTGATGGCATCGGCCGTGGTCTCTTGGTAGACCCTGATGGCGTTGGCAAGAGCGGTAGACTCGTCTGTGTAGCTGCCGTAGGGCATATCGAAGATCACGAAGCTCTCGGGCGCTCCGGCACAGACCGCTTTGGTATGGTAGAGCATCTGCTCCATCGTCGCACTCAGAGTATCGGGACGTCCGGCGAAGCTCATGTTGAGACTATCACCTACCAAGAGCATATCCACATAGGGCGCAAAGAGTTTGGCAAAAAGCGCATCGTAGGCTGTGAGCATCACCAGCTTCTCTTTGCCTTTGGCTTTTTGGATCGTGCGTACCGTCTGTTTTTTCATATCGCTCCCCTCCAAATTAGACTCATTTTATCAAAAAAAGGGTACAATTACAATCAAAAAGGAACGACGTGAAGAGACTTGTGGGCTATATCACCAGCGCCTATCCCGACAAAGAGTTCACCATCGATCTGGTCCTCGCCATGAAAGAAAAGGGGCTGGACGCGGTGGAGCTGGGGATCCCCTTTAGCGATCCTGTGGCCGATGGACCGGTGATCGAGGAGGCGAATGTGCGGGCCTTGCAAAAGGGCTTCAAATTTGCCGACACCCTGGCCATCACCGAAGCGATAGCCAAAGAGATCGACACCTTGTGGATGGGATATTTCAACCCTTTCTATCATAGAGGGATGGAGCGCTCCATCCAAGAGGCCAAGGAGCTGGGAGTGAGTGGTTTCATCATCCCGGACCTTCCATACGAAGAGGCTTTGGAGTACAAGCCCCTGTTTGACGAGCATGATCTCGCTCTTATCGATTTTGTCGCACCCACCGATACTCCTAAGCGTATTGCCCATATCCTCAAAGACTCCAAAAAGTTCATCTATCTTGTCGCCTACGCCGGTATCACGGGAGCCGGCAAGCACGAAAAGCTCGATCACATCATCGAGCAGATCCGCCAAGTGACCGATACGCCCATATATCTTGGCTTTGGTGTGGACGAAAAGACGGCTAAGCAGAAAGCCAAAAACGTCGATGGGGTGATCGTGGGGAGTGCCTTTGTCAAGATACTTTTGGACGAAGACTTGACAAGGTCGCAAAAAATTGCTAAAATTGCCGAGCTTTCAGGAAATATTAAGGAACAGATAAACTCCTGATATTGGCTGGTTGCCCCATACGATATGGGGGTGACATGGCTTCGACGGGAGCAGTCCGCCATAGGTTGCGTGCCGGCTTGAGGAACGCCGTAAAAACTCCTCAAAAAAATAGACGCAAACAATACAGAATATCGACCCGCTTACGCCGTAGCTGCGTAAGTTAACCACATTGGGTCCCTCGCACTGGAGCCTGCCCTCTGGCTCCAGGTTTTGCGGGGTCATCCTTTAGAGGGCTTGGATGTCGGGTCGCCCGGCCTGGCATCGACACCTTCGGGCTGGATCGTAGCGGGCTTCGGGCGCTGAGCCCGCTACGATCGAGATGGATCAGCGCTACTACGCACGTAGAGGCCTATGGTGGGTTGTTTTCGGACTGGGGTTCGATTCCCCACACCTCCACCAAAAATGCTTCAAAATGACTTCAAAAGTTGATATATCAAATGAAGAAATAGATAAAATTTTTTGAGATATAATTCTTAGAATTTAAATGATTTGTGTGAGAGGGGAGAAATGTGATTTTGTTCTTTTAATTCAAAATTTTTCGCTAAAATACTTCTCGCAAAAATAAATTCTTATTAAAATATGATGAATTACTGTTTGCCAAAATTATAAATTTAGAAACGGATAAAAAATTTATGAATAAAGCATTTTTTGATATTGTTAAACTTTTTGTTAAAAGAGAGTTGATTGATAAAAGCAAAGAAGATGTGTTAGGAGTATTATGGATCTTATTGCAGCCTTTCGTTTTTATTTTTATGTATATAGTAATATTTTCACATTTTTTTGGGACAAAATTGGCAGGCGATCAATATAGTGATAAATACAGCTATAGTATCCATTTAATTAGTGGATTACTTCTTTGGCAATTAAATGCAAATATAATTCAAAATATGTCGACAGTTTTTGTATATAACGCAAATATCATTAAAAAAATCCCAATCAATCTTTTGGCTATATCACTTTATATTCCAATAATAGAGTTGATCTATTTTTTTATTTCAATATTCATTTTCTTGGTT
>JALWZJ010000142.1 GCA_027002625.1 Campylobacterales bacterium | reverse complement strand
GCTTTGATCGACGAGTTTCGCAAGGCTTTGCTCTACGATCAGTTCGAGCTCTACTTTCAGCCCCAGATGTGCACCTATTGTCATGAGTGTCCCAGTGCGGAGGTGCTCATACGATGGAGACATCCCAAGCGAGGGCTACTTGCTCCCGAGCAGTTTTTGCCTATGGCTGAAGAGAGTGGACTGATCTACGAAATGGATCTGTGGGTGGCAAGAGAGGTGGCCAAAGTGATGGGAGATCTAAAAGATCTGGAGTATATAGCGATCAATATCAGTGGCCTCAACTTCACAAAAGATCGCTTCATCCAGGAGTTTGTGGATATAGTGGAGTCTACCGGACTCGATCCTAAAAGGGTGGAGATAGAGCTGACCGAATCGATGATAGCGAAGGACTATCTGGCCACGGAAGCCAAGATCAAAAGGCTCAAGGAGATGGGTTTTCGCTTCGCTATCGACGATTTTGGGACAGGATACTCCTCCTTGTCCCATCTCAAAAATCTCACCATCGACGCCATCAAGATCGATAGAAGCTTCATCAAAGACCTCGGAGTGCACAAAAGCGACGAGATCCTCACCAAGAGTATCGTAGAGATCGCCAAAAACTTCGGTCTTGCAACTATCGCCGAAGGTGTGGAGAAGCGTTCGCAGTTAGAGTTTTTGCAGAGTTTGGGGTGTGATATGGTTCAAGGCCACTACATCGCTCCCCCTATGCCTTTGGAGGAGCTTCATACGTTTTTGGCCTCTTGCAAGTAACCTATCTGGTGCTCTCTTTGAGGATGGCTCGCAAAGTATGGGCGATTCGTTGGAGTTTTCTTTTGGGAAGGTGGTAGATCGTGGCCATCTCCAGTGGATCTCGGTAGAGCAGATAGGTACTCTTGCCTCTTTGGTAGATCAAGACCTTCAGCGGCAGGCTCAGTCCGCTTCTAAGATCTTGTCTCATCAAAGCCGTGCCCAGCTTTGGACTGCCAAACAAAAAGAGAGTAGCAGGCGGCAGCTTGGTATGGATCTTGGCAGCGTTGCGGCTGTGATCGATACGACAAAAAATCTTCAGACCCCTCTTGTGCACCGCTTTGATAAATCGTCGGACCGTCTGGTCGAAGGAGTGGTGGCTCCTCTTTTCTATCAAGATATCGGGATTGGCCAAAAGCAGTAGAGTGGGTAGGATCAAGAGTAGAATTTTTTTCATCCATTCTCCTTTGCACTATTGTATCCAACAATTTTTAAGCAATTTTTAGATAAAATTTTCCTTAAAAAACGAGGGCTGCCATGACCAAATTCATCTTCGTCACCGGAGGAGTGCTCAGCTCCCTTGGCAAAGGGATCTCCAGTGCCAGTATCGGTGCACTACTCAAAAACAGCGGACTGGATGTCTCCATCCTCAAAATCGACCCTTACATCAACGTAGACCCAGGGACCATGAGTCCCTTGGAGCACGGTGAGGTCTTCGTCACCGCCGACGGAGCGGAGACCGATCTGGATCTGGGCCATTACGAGCGGTTTTTGGATGTGAAGCTCTCACGCCTCAACAACTTCACCACAGGCCAGGTCTACCTCTCCGTGATCCAAAGAGAGCGCAAAGGAGACTACTTGGGCAAGACGATCCAAGTAGTCCCCCATATCGTGGACGAGATCAAAAATCGCATCAAAAAGGCGGGCAAAGGTAAGGATGTACTCATCGTGGAGCTTGGCGGTACCGTGGGCGATATCGAGGGGCTTCCCTTTTTGGAGGCGATCAGAGAGCTCACCCACGATCTGGGAGAACACAAGGCCTATAATATCCATGTCACTCTCGTACCATATATCGCGGCAGCCGGCGAGCTCAAGACCAAGCCCACCCAACACAGCGTCCAAGAGCTTCGCCGTATTGGCATCAGCCCCGATATGATCATAGCCAGGTGCGAGCGGCCACTGCCCAAAGAGGTGCGAAGCAAGATCGCCAAGAGCTGTGGGATACCGGAGCAGAGCGTCATCGAGGCTAAAGATGCGGAGACCATCTACAAAGTCCCCCTCAATTTCTTGCGTCAAGATATCCTGGGGCCCATATCCAAGCAGCTGCGATTGGGAGAGCTTGCTCCTCAGATGGATGAGTGGGATATGATCGTCAAAAAGATCATCGCACCCAAAGATGAGGTGACCATCGCCTTCGTGGGCAAATATCTTGGACTAAAAGAGTCCTACAAATCCCTCACCGAAGCTTTGGTGCACTCGGGAGCCGCTTTGGATACGAGAGTCCATATCAAATGGGTCGATAGCGAGCTCATCGAGGCTGAAGGAGTGGAGGAGTTTTTGAAGGATGTCAATGGTGTTTTGGTGGCCGGCGGATTTGGCGAGCGAGGCGTGGAGGGGAAGATGGAGGCGATCCGCTACGCCAGAGAAAAGAAGATTCCCTATCTTGGAATATGCCTGGGGATGCAGCTAAGCATCGTGGAGTTCGCCAGGCATGTACTGGGACTTGAAGAGGCCAACTCCGTAGAGTTCGATCCCGATACACCCCATCCGGTGGTCTATCTCATCGACGAGTTCATCGATACATCGGGCCAAAAGCAGATCCGCACCCACACCTCTCCTATGGGTGGGACGATGAGGCTGGGAGAGTATCCGTGCCGTGTCAAAGAGGGGACGAAGTTGTGGGAGGCCTACAATCACCAGCCAGTGATCTACGAGCGACACCGCCACCGCTACGAAGCCAATCCCGCCTATAAAGAGCAGCTGGAGTCGCATGGGATGATCGTCAGTGGCGAGAGCGAAGAGGGGCTGATCGAGGCGGTGGAGCTCAAGGATCATCCATGGTTCGTGGGTGTGCAGTTTCATCCTGAGTTCACCTCCCATCTGCAAAAGCCAAACCCTTTGATCACCGCCTTTATCGACAACGCCATGAAAAATAGATGAAACTGACCAAAGAGCGTGTACGCCAGATCCTCTCCCAGCGCTTTGCCGAGGGGTTCTTGCGACTTTCCCAGATCCCAAAGCCCGATACCCTCAAAGATATGCAAAAGGCGGCCAGACGGATAGCCAAAGCGATCGAGGCCAAAGAGCGGATCGCTTTGGTTGGGGATTATGATGTCGACGGGGTGGTGAGCACCGCTTTGATGAAGGAGTTTTTCGATCACCTTGGCTATCCTCTTACGACCATCATCCCCAACCGCTTCCGCCACGGCTACGGGATCAGCCCGGCCGTGATCGAGGAGTTGGGGGATGTGGATCTCATTGTCACGGTAGACAACGGTATCTCCGCTATCGAGGCTGCCGAGCACTGCCGTCAAAAGGGGATCGATCTGATCATCACCGATCACCACACCCCTCCAGAAGTCCTTCCCCACGCCTACGCCATCGTCAATCCCAAGCAAGATAGTTGCGATTTTATCCATAAGGAGATCTGTGGGGCCCAGGTGGCCTGGTTTTTGATCGCTCAGCTCAAAAAGGAGCTGGGACTGGATCTGGATATGAGGCGTTTTTTGGATCTTTTGACTATCGCCATCATCGCCGATGTGATGCCTCTGCGCCATATCAACCGCCCCTTGGTGCAAGCGGGTCTGCAGATGTTCGAGCGAAGTGAGCGGCCGGCTGTGCAGTTTCTTAGAAGCGTGCTCAAAAAAAACAGCTTCGCCAGCGACGATATCGGCTTTGGGATCGCTCCCGTACTCAATAGTGCTGGACGTATGGAGGATGCGAAGGTAGCGCTCGATTTTTTGATGGCCAAGGACTTTTTCGAAGCGAGCGTCTACTACGCCAGGCTGCTCGCTTTCAATACCCAAAGAAAGCAAGAGGAGAAGCGGGTCTTCGAGGAATCGCTGAGGTATGTGGATGAGTCGCCCATCATTCTCTCGGCAGGTGAGGACTGGAACGAAGGTGTGGTAGGGATCGTGGCCTCCAGGCTCGTGGATCGCTTCAAAAAGCCGGCACTGGTACTGACCAAAAAGGGAGATCTCTACAAAGGGAGCGGCAGAAGCCTTGGA